>CAYJJD010000013.1:0-51492 GCA_964370425.1 uncultured Akkermansia sp.
ATGCGATCGTTTAGCTGAAACTCTGTTTCATTATCACTCAACCCGTAGAAAATCTGGATGATAAGTATTTTCAACATGAGTACAACATCTTAATGCGGATGACCTGCACCTTGAGTGTAAGCTGTTAATTCATCGAGGAGTGGGCGAAAGATTTCAAAATCTATCCACGATTTGAGTTCTTCTAGTCCACGTCGCGCAGCAGGAGCAGTGTTTTTACTACAGTCAATTTGCCTATAGTCGAACAAATCGCCTTGTTGATTGATTGGCATGATGTTACTATAGCAAAAAGCGGCTGAGATTGCAATAAATAAAAGAGTTGTGCTTGCGTTTTGAGCGAAAAAAGAACTCAGCCCACAGCCCATCTTTTGATGCTAATTGCGAGAACCTGCCTCAAGAAGATTTTATTCTAATAGCGGAAGGAGTTCTTCTTCTCGGATTCGAGGATGGGTGACATCTTTTTCGCTTCACCGTGGAAGCCGTATTCGAGGAGTACTGCCGCTTCGGTCTCTACGGAGCGCTGCTCTTGCGCGAGGAGCTCGTTTTCCATATCGATGATGAGACGGCTAGTCTCTATGTATTCATCAGCAGAATCAGGAGGAGTATCACGTAAGAAGGCTATTTTCTTCTGCATGAATCCCTTCCACACCTCGTATTCGTCGAAGCTATTGCGCAGCTTTCGCAGGGTGTTACGGCGCGTGATGAGCTCATTGATCACTTCTTGGCAAATGAGATCGTAGTTCTCCTTATTAGACTTATAGTTATTCCAGTTACGTAACTGCGTGTCTAAAGAATAAGACAGGCTCAAGTTCAGCGTCGTATCATCACCGCTGAGGAATGCTCCGTCGTAAGTACCAGCTGTGGAGCTGAATAGTGAAGGACTGTAGAGGTTCGCATTCAGAGTCGGCAGGTAATTCAGCGCGACTCCATACTGCTGTAGACGCGCCTGCTCAAGTCGCATGGCAAACTGCACGACGACGAGCTCATCGAGTGTATCAAGGCGTCTTCTGTAATCAGACCAGCGAATGCGAGGCATGGTCTCCTGTATCACCATCCAGCGGGCACTGGTGTCGCCGAGGAGATTCGCCATGTCCTGCCAGAACTGGCTCTCCGCGTTATATTCAGACTCTTCTTCCTGACGCGTTTTAGGTCTAGCATCAGGCTTATTCTTCGCTAGATCCTGCTGGCGCAGCTGTATCTCGCGTGAGCGGATATTCTTGTATAGCTGAGAAGAGAGTTCACGGATTTTTCCCTCGCGCGTCTTCACAGCGGCGTAGGCACTAGCCTGAGCAGAGTAGACGCGGTAAGGTACTTGGGTCAGAGAAGGAAGGGAGAAGCCGACCTGAATATTATAAGAGGTGGTGGCATCCTTTGTGGCATCGATCAGCCCATTGATAGAATTTGAAAAACTCCCGTAGTAGGCGACTGTGGGGATGAGATCAGTGTAAACGCTACGCACATTACGCTCCGCTGAGTCGATATTACTATCAGCGCGTCGCATGTCGCGGTTATTCTCGAGAATCATCGCCAGAGCTTGGTTCCATGAGATGCGTCGCAGAGGCAGCTCTTCCCACTGCTCAATCGAGGCGAATTTCTTCTGTAGCTCATCCCCCGTACCTAGCAATACTTCCTCTATATTGCAAGAACTGAGGCAAAAGGCACTCATCAGGATAGCTACGGTTAATCTCATGGGCGATGATGGTAACAGAAAATGATCAATTTGACAAGGCTATCTCTGTGTCTGACACTAAACTTCTCGGCAATTGCGAATAATGTAAACAGTCACCAGTAAACTCAGGAAGGCGAGGAAAGCGCACTGCACCTGCGTACTGAGCCCATAGGCTCGCATCAGCTCCTGCACGACGACAGCCAGCGCCCCTAGACCGCAGTCGACGAGATTCCCTGCGGCGATGACATCACCTCGCTTGTCATTATCTGCCCTGTTTTGCAAAATAGCATTCAGCGGCACGAGAAAGCCCGCTGCCATCATCCCCGTCATCGAGAGTGCGGCATAAAAGAGCGGCTGCCCGAACTCGACAAAACTCAGCACGACACAGCCCAGCGTCATACCAATAGCCCCTATATACGCGATACTGAGACGCACACGATGTCCACAGATGAGAGACGCGATCGCACCCCCCATAATAGAACCACCGCTGATCCATGCGATGAGCAGAGCGGAGTCTTTCTGCTGCGCGAGCTTGCTCATGAATCCCTGCTGCGCACTCGCCCCGCTGGCTACCTGATTCACCTCTTCCGCCATATTCAGCGCGATAAGCATCATCATACCTGCAATGAACCAGAAGTATCCTATACCCACCTGACTGTGACGAAGCATTTTATTCTTCCACAGCATCTTGAGCTGCAATCCATGCTCCCAGAACAGGGACATACGGAAGGGCTCCTTACTCAGCGGCTTGAATCGTGGCAGACGCATGCTCAGGATGAGCACCCCTATCGCGCCTAGGGAACAGACCGCTGTCGGCCACGCTGCCGCCTCCCAGCCTGAAGTCGGTCCCCAGCGTGTGAGTAAGAGATAAACCGTGTAGAGACCACCTATCTGTCCGACTAGCAGGGCGAGCATGGAGGTGATTTCTAAGATGCCGCTACCTATACCGATGCGTTCCTCACCCATGATGTCCTTTACCAGTCCCTTTTTCGCAGGGCTGAAGAACACGGCCTGCACACAGAAAACGGCGAAAAAAGCCAAGGCTAGCTCAATGATATGGAGGTAAAGCCCCGCAAACATGCCGAGCAAGACAACGAGCTGTAGCAGCACCATCACTTGCAGGAGTCGCGTCTTGCAGTACCTATCTGCGATCCATCCGGCGAGTGGTGAGAATAAGACAAAGGGCAGCACCACCATATAGGATAAGGTGTGCTGCATGGATGTCGCCATCCAGATACCGAGCGCAATGAGCATGAATTGAACGCCTCGTTCATTGAGGGAGTTCATCGACTGCGTCAGCGTTAAGCTCCAGAAGGACGGCCAGGGAGACTTAGCCGTTAGATCGTTCGAGCTTGGCTGCTCGTTAGGGGTAGTTTTCATAATATTATAAGCATCTATCCTAGGCTTAGGGGAACCTTGCAAAATTCGCAGCTTCGGATTTTGCATGCACTTTGGATGAGAATTTACGGCGTTTGGGCGCGCATAGCGAGCTATGTAAGCCTAATAAGCTGTAAATTCTCGCCAAAATGCATGCAAAAGGCTTGCTGTTTCGCTCGTTTTCGAGATTCCCATTCTGCTCGGGCTAATTTTGCAAGCTTCCCTTAGGATAGATGCGTAGGTTTAAAGATCCCTTGAAGTGATTTTAAAGATAGGGATCATTCAGCGGTGAAGGCTGCTTTAAGCTGAAGTTTTCCAGCAGGAAGAGTGTAGCATCACGATGCCCCTGCTCCTTAGCCTTCGTAATCCACTGGCGTGCCTGATGCTCATCAGCAGCGACACCTATGCCATGGTAGTAACAGCGGCCGAGGTTATACTGACCTTCTGCATCCCCTGCTTGGGCTGCCTGTATGAAGAAACTGACAGCCTTTTTACTATTCTTAGCGACGCCTGTACCATCAAAATAGCAAAGCCCCAGATTAGTCAAGGCAGCAGGATTACGCTGTGCAGCGGATTTCTCATACCACTTCACAGCCTCCTTCGCATTCCTTGGAACACCTTCACCAGTGATATAGCAAGAGCCGAGATTATCCTGAGCGAAGGCATTCCCCTGAATGGCAGACTTCTTATACCACTCTACGGCTGTCGCTATATTCGCCTTCACACCTTGACCGAAGTCATAGCTGCGAGCCAGCAGATACTGAGCCTCGGCATCTCCCCCATCAGCGGCTTTCTGCAAAAGCGGGATAGCCTCTGTGTATTTCTCGGCATGATAAAGCGCCTGCGCCTTGCCATAAGTATAACTTAGATCCGATCCTCCATCTGTACAGGATGTCACGAGGCAGATAGTACTCATGACGACAGCAGTGGGTATAAACTTTTTCATATCTTAGAAGGGGGGATTATAACGTAAATATTAAAGAGAATGGATATAACGCTCTGCATCGAGTGCCGCCCAGCAGCCCATACCCGCAGCCGAGATAGCCTGCTTATACACCGCGTCGGCGACATCACCAGCAGCGAAGAGACCAGCAGTCTTCGTCAGCGTGCTATCTGGCTGACGCTTGATGAAGCCAGCATCATCTCTATCGACGAGGTCGCCGAGGAACTTGCTATTAGGATCATGGCCTATAGCCATGAACACGCACTGCACCTCCAGCGGGCTCTCGTCACCATTCTGCGTATCCTTCAGCATGATGGAGTTCACCTCACCTTTATCATCTGTCTGATAAGACGCGATGGTGCTATTCCAGACCATCTCAATCTTAGGATTTTCAAGTACGCGCTGCTGCATCGCCTTGCTGGCGCGCAGCTCATCACGGCGATGGATGAGATAGACTTTTGACGCGAAGCGTGTAAGGAAGTCAGCTTCTTCGCAGGCACTGTCACCACCGCCGACGACACATACAGGAACATCGCGGTAGAAAGCACCATCACAGGTAGCACATGCGGTCAAGCCGTGACCGATCAACTTATCTTCACCTTCTATCCCGAGGTAGCGAGCCTTCGCGCCTGTAGCGACGATAACAGCTGCGGCTTTATAAGCACCACCACTCGTCGTCACCACGAAGAGCCCACTGCATGCTTCTTGGCTCACTGAGATGACATCTTCATAGGCGAAGCGTGTACCATAGCGCTGCGCCTGCTCGCTCATGTTATACATCAGTTCTGGTCCCATGATCCCTTGGGGGAAACCAGGGAAGTTCTCCACCTCAGTCGTCGTGGTCAGCTGACCACCTATCTGACCACCTGTGAATAAAAGGGGTGACAAGTCTGCGCGTGCTGCGTAAATAGCGGCGGTGTAACCCGCAGGTCCTGCTCCGATGATAATAAGTTTTTCGTCCATGGCAACAGTATAGCTACTGAAATCCCACTCTGCAAGAAGAATTCTTAGCAAGATCGCGACATAACTTACTTTAATATTCTCTACCAAAAGCTTATTTATTTAGATGTATTCTAAAAATAACAATTCATCTATGATTTTTAAGACCCATGACATAGTTTTCTAGATAAATAGGAGAAATGATGCTTGCCAAATGAAACGATTAGCGTTAAAATAGAGTCTTCGTTTTTTTCGCATCTTGATATGAGTAATAATAATCTAAAAGAACGTGCATTGGCATACCATGAAAATCCCCGCCCAGGGAAGCTTGAGGTTCTCCCATGCAAGACTTGCTATACGAAGGAAGACTTGACTCTTGCCTATTCGCCTGGCGTGGCAGACCCCTGCCTTGAAATTGAAAAAAATCCCAAGCTCGCTGCAAAATACACAGGACGTAACAACCTCGTCGGTGTGATCAGCAACGGCACCGCCGTACTAGGACTTGGGAACATCGGCGCACTCGCGTCTAAACCTGTCATGGAAGGTAAAGCCCTTCTATTCAAAGTTTATGCCGATATTGACGCTTTTGATATCGAACTAGACATCAGCTCACCAGAAAAGCTCATTGAGGTCATTAAGTCCATGGAGCCTACCTTCGGAGCGATTAATCTGGAGGATATCAAAGCCCCCGAGTGCTTCGTCGTCGAGCAGCGTCTTCGCGAGGAGATGAACATTCCCGTCTTCCACGATGACCAGCATGGTACAGCCGTGATCTCGGGCGCAGCACTGCTGAATGCCGCTCACCTCACTGGTCGCCAGCTTCAGGATATGAAGTGCGTCGTGAGTGGTGCTGGCGCATCTGGTATCGCCTGTGCGAACTTCTACATGGCTCTCGGCATCCGCCGTGAGAACATCTACATGTTTGACTCCCGTGGTCTCCTCCACACAGGACGCTCCGATCTACACTCCACGAAGGCCATGTTTGCCCAGAGTGAAGACTGCACCCTCGAAGTCGCGCTCCAAGGAGCCGACATCTTCCTCGGACTATCGAAGAAGGATCTTCTGAAAAAGGAAATGGTACGCAGCATGGCTGATAATCCTATCATCTTCGCCTGCGCGAACCCAGATCCAGAAATCACCTACGCCGACGCGAAGGAAGGTAACCCTGACTGCATCATGGGCTCAGGACGCAGTGACTGGCCAAATCAGGTGAACAACGTCAGCTGCTTCCCCTACATCTTCCGCGCCGCGCTCGATGTCGAAGCCACGACGATCAACGAAGCCATGAAGATCGCCGCCGCCCGCGCGCTCGCCGACCTCGCACGTCTACCAGTACCAGCTGAGGTCATCGAAGCAAACGGAGGAGTCGCTCTGGAGTTTGGGCGTGACTACGTCATTCCGAAGCCATTTGACCCACGCATGATTGAGGAGCTCTGCCCTGCCATCGCAGAAGCAGCCGTCCTCTCTGGCGCAGCCGCTGGTCCTCTTCCTGATATGGATGAATACCGTGCCGTACTCCGTAGCCGTCTGACAGATGTGAATGGTCGCATTCGCAGCCTCGTGAGCAGCTACGAAGGCTAAGAGATCAGTTTCATAAAAACGCGACTAAGCCCCTGTCTCAAATATGAGGTAGGGGCTTATTTTATTGGATCATTTAGACCGAATCGAGTAGAGTGCTTTCACCCTCTCTCACACCATCATTCCCATGCCCGCATTTGGTAGCCATGGCTTAGATATGCGGACTCTTCGTACAATGAGTCTTATACTATATCCCCCACGAGGTTTCGTGGGGTGGGGCTCTGGTCTCAAATTGACATGCAATATCCCCTCGCGCTTTTCAGTTCTCATCATCCTGCTTCGCAGGATCATTCAGGAGGTATCCTTCACTTTCTTCGTCTCAATCTACTCTCGTAAATTGTGCTTCATCGCGGCACATTGGGGATTCCCCCCCCTGCGACTACGCCGTGTCTGGAGTACCTAAAAAAACTCCCTGCTACGTATTGTAACAGGGAGTTTCTTATGATTGCTTAATCGGTGTGCGACAAGCAGCTGGTAGCTTACATCATGCCACCCATACCGCCCATACCACCCATGCCGCCCATTGGGTCAGCACCTGTGCCACAGCCGCAGCCCTTTGCTTCGGGGATGTCAGTGATGAGGCATTCTGTGGTAAGCATGAGACCTGCGATAGAGGCTGCGTTCTGGAGTGCAGAACGGGTAACCTTCGTGGGGTCGACGACACCGGAGACAAGGAGGTCTTCGTACGCGTCAGTGACGACGTTGTAACCTTCAGTTGTGGTCGCGAGTCCCTTGACCTTCTCGACGATGAGTGCGGCTTCGCGGCCAGCGTTTGACACGAGCTGACGAAGAGGAGCTTCAATGGCGCGTGTGACGATGTCAGCACCTGTCTGCTCGTCGCCTGCGAGTGCAAGGCTGGCACTTGCGTGCTGAGCACGGATGAGGGCTACACCACCACCTGGTACGATGCCTTCTTCGACGGCTGCGCGTGTGGCGTGGAGGGCGTCATCGACACGGTCCTTCTTTTCCTTCATCTCGGTTTCGGTGGCTGCACCTACCTTGATGACGGCGACACCGCCAGCGAGCTTAGCGAGGCGTTCTTGAAGTTTTTCCTTATCGTAGTCGCTTGTGGTGTCTTCGATCTGCTTGCGGATCTGGTTCACACGAGCGGAGATGTCTGCGGATGCACCAGCACCTTCGATGATGACGGTGTTATCCTTGCTGACGACGACGCGTGTGGTCTGACCGAGCTGGCTGAGTTCGACGTTTTCGAGCTTCAGACCGAGGTCTTCGGATATGCACTGACCACCTGTGAGGATGGCGATGTCCTGAAGCATGGCCTTGCGACGATCGCCAAAGCCAGGTGCCTTCACAGCGCAGACGTTGAGCGTACCGCGGAGGCGGTTCACGACGAGTGCAGCGAGGGCTTCGCCTTCGATGTCTTCAGCGATGATGAGGAATGGCTTGCCAGACTTAGCGACTTTTTCAAGTACGGGGAGGAAGTCCTTCAGGTTGGAGATCTTCTTTTCGAAGATGAGGATATAGGGGCTTTCGAGTACGACTTCCATCGTGTCTGCGTTTGTCACGAAGTAAGGGGAAAGGTAGCCCTTGTCGAACTGCATACCTTCGACCACGTCGAGGCTGGTGTCGATGCCCTTCGCTTCTTCGACGGTGATGGTGCCGTCCTTGCCTACCTTGTCCATGGCTTCGGCGATGATGGTGCCGATTTCTTCGTCCCAGTTAGCGGAGACGGTAGCGACCTGTGCGATCTCCTTCGAGGAGTCTACTGGCTTGGAGATGTTCTTAAGCTCGGCGACGATGGCGGCTGCTGCCTTGTTGATACCACGCTGGAGCATGATAGGATTCGCGCCAGCGGTGACGTTGCGGAGGCCTTCGCGGTAGATGGCTTCTGCGAGTACAGTAGCTGTCGTCGTGCCGTCACCTGCGATGTCGTTTGTCTTGCTGGAGACTTCGCGGACGAGCTGAGCACCCATATTTTCGTATGGGTTTTCGAGTTCGATTTCCTTTGCAACTGTCACACCGTCCTTCGTGATGGTGGGAGAGCCGAATTTCTTGTCGATGACGACGTTACGACCAGCAGGTCCGAGGGTGCTCTTGACTGCCTTAGCGATCTTCACGACACCGTTGAGGAGGCTCTGGCGTGCGCTTTCTTCGAATTCAATTTGTTTTGCCATAATGATTATGTTCTATAAAAGGGGGTAAAATGTGTGTGGGTTAAAAGTTAGTCTTCGATGACGGCGAGGATGTCGCTTTCGTTGAAGATGGTGTAGACTGTGCCGTTCACTGTGACTTCTGTGCCGCCGTACTTCGTGATGAGCACACGGTCATTGACCTGCACGCTGAAAGGAATGAGTGCGCCGTCCTTGTCACGACCACCTGTACCGATGGCACGGATGATGGCTTCTTGTGGCTTTTCTTGGGCGGAGTCAGGGAGGAAGAGTCCGCTGGCTGTCTGTGTTTCGGCTTCTACTCGCTGGATGAGTACGCGCTGTCCTAATGGTTTAATCATGGTATTGTTATTTAGTTTTTTAGTTTGTATGCTAGAAATGGATGAGCTAGTAAGCACCCCATGTCTGAGGGATGCTTACTAGACTAGTGATTAGTCGACGATTTCGGCGTCTACGACTTTACCCTTTGCCTGACGAGGACCGTCACCTTCTGGTTCTGGAGCGGCACCTGCGCCTGCTCCTGCTTGGGCTTGTGCCTGCTGAGCTGCCTGATTCAGGCTGGAAAGGAGGCCTTCGAGTTCTGTGGTCAGAGTCTTAGTCTTTTCGATATCCTTCGCTTCGACGGCTGCCTTCAGAGCAGAGATCTTCTCTTCGATAGGCTGCTTGATCTCGGCTGGGATCTGCTCGCCCTGCTCGCTGAGCTGACGCTCGACATTATGCGCGAGGGAGTCGCCCTTGTTGATGGTGTCGATGTCTTCGGCGCGCTTGCGGTCTTCTTCAGCGTGTGCTTCAGCATCCTTCTTCGCGCGTTCGATTTCGTCCTGTGAGAGACCGGATGAGCCCTGGATGGAGATATTCTGCTCCTTGCCTGTGTTCTTATCCTTCGCTGTTACCTGAAGAATACCGTTCGCATCAATGTCGAATGTGACTTCGATCTGAGGGACACCGCGAGGTGCTGCTTGGATGCCATCGAGCTTGAAGTTACCGAGTGGCTTGTTATCGGAGAACATCTTGCGCTCACCCTGACAGATCTGGATATCTACCGCTGGCTGGTTGTCAGCTGCCGTGGAGAACACATTGCTCTTGCGAACGGGGATGGTCGTGTTACGATCGATCATGGGAGTAGCGATACCGCCCATCGTTTCGATGGAAAGCGTGAGTGGTGTCACGTCGAGGAGGAGAACGTCGTTCACATCTCCCATGAGTACACCGCCCTGAATGGCTGCACCGATGGCGACTACTTCGTCAGGGTTCACACCCTTATGAGGTTCCTTACCAGCGAGACGCTTCGCCATTTCCTGAACGGCTGGCATACGAGTCATACCACCGACGAGCACGAGTTCGTTCACTTCGCTGGAGCTGATACCTGCGGCACTGATGCATTCCTTCACAGGGCGTGAGGTGCGCTCGAGGAGTCCTGCTGTGAGCTGCTCCAGCTTCGCACGTGTAATGTTCAGCATGATGTGCTTAGGTCCTGTAGCGTCCATCGTGATGAAAGGAAGGGAGATATCGTAGCTCTGGGTGGAGCTCAGGGCGATCTTCGCCTTTTCTGCTTCTTCCTTAATACGCTGGAGTGCGTCCATCTGCTTGGAGATGTCCATGCCTTCGCTGTTCTTGAACTCACCGAGAATCCAGTTGATGATGGCATTATCCCAGTCATCACCACCGAGGTGGGTGTCACCGTCAGAAGCCTTCACTTCGAAGACCCCATCACCGATTTCTAGTACAGAGATGTCGAATGTACCACCACCGAGGTCATAGACGGCGATCTTTTCGTTACTCTTCTTATCGAGACCGTAAGCGAGTGCGGCTGCTGTAGGTTCGTTGATGATACGACGTACCTTCAGACCTGCGATTTCACCAGCTGCCTTTGTGGCGTTACGCTGAGCGTCGTTGAAGTAAGCTGGGACAGTGATGACGGCTTCCGTGATGGTTTCACCGAGTTTGTCTTCTGCGTCAGCCTTGAGCTTCGCGAGGATCATCGCGCTGATTTCCTGTGGGGAGAATACCTTTGTCTCACCACCGACTTCTACCTGAATGTGCGCATCGCCATTTGCAGCGGCTACGATTTCGTAAGGTACTTTCTTGTCGTCTTCTGTGAGTTCAGAGAACTTACGTCCGATGAGACGCTTAGCGGAGTAAATGGTGTTACGTGGGTTTGTGACAGCCTGACGCTTCGCGGCCTGACCGACGACGCGCTCACCAGACTTGGTGAATGCGACGATGGAAGGCGTGGTGCGTGCGCCTTCGCTATTTTCTAATACTGTGCCTTGGCCACCTTCCATGACTGACATACATGAATTGGTCGTACCGAGGTCTATTCCGAGGATTTTTGGCATATTATGTTGTTTCTTTCTATTGATTATGTGTTTTGAGAATGTTCGTGACAGGAATGTGCCTGTCTACTTTATAGTATGCAAATAGCGTGCCAGCTTTCACAAAACACACCAAAAGACGCAACACACTCATAACAAACACTAAAAAACTCTCATGCTCATATTTCAATTCTCAAAGTGCGACAAAATGTCACAACTATACGGACAAAATGTCACAGCACTGCGCCAAAATGTCACAGATACTCATAGGCGCGAAAAAGGCTACCATCATGGTAGCCTTTTTTAGGGAAGCTCTCAGGCCTCCAGTACAGATGAATCAAAATAACTCAAGACTTCCTCGGACGAGGGTTATTTCCCTTGTTCGGGCGTGAGGTATTCACCCTATTCGGGCGTGAGGTATTCACCTTATTCGGGCGTGAGGTATTCACCTTGCCTGGTCTAGTATTATTACTAGGTCGGTTTTGAACATTATGTTTAACTTGGTTATTCTTATTGAAGGTATTCTTGTTCCTTTCGTGATAATTCTTCGTATTCTTGATAGAATTATTCTTGGTAACACTATTATACTTCGTATTATGCTTAGAATTATGCCTAATAACATTATTCTTATTAACATGATTTTTGTTAATAACCGTATTGTTATTAATAATTGTCGTATTCTTCTTATGCACATTCTTCGATGGGCGATAGTGCGGACGATGCGCCTTCGGATAGCGTGGGGGGGCCTTATAGCGGCGGATATGGCTGGGGTAGCGGTAAGAGCCACGATACCAAGAAGCATAGCCCCAGTCAGGAACACAGCTGAGTGCTGTCAGAGCACCTAGAGTGAAGATAGCCGCGCCAGCAGCGGTATAGCCATAGACAGGTCTGCCGTAGGTATAGCCATAAATGGGGAAACCTGCACTGTCATAAGTGGCGGATACCCATGCTTGGGTGACATCGGGAGCGTAAGACGGTGAAGATACTGATACTCCTGCGGAGTAGGATGGATAAAGCGCAGGATTGTAATAACAGGAACTTAAGAAGCCTGCTAAAACGAGCAACCCTGATATGCGTAATATTTTATTTTTCATAATGCAATACAAGTATGTGGTGAAGATAGTATCGATCTATATAAACACCATACAGCAAAAAAATACCCATAGCAAGCAAAATTGCTATGGGTATGACAATAGAATTTTAAGAATTTACTTCTTCAAGGGCATCTTGCGAAATTAGCAGCTTCGGATTTTGCGTGCATTTGGATGATAATTTACGGCGTTTGAGTGCGCATAGCGAGCTATGTAAGCCCAAAAAGCTGTAAATTCTCGCCAAATTGCGGCAAAAGGCGTGCTGTTTTGTTCATTTTCGAGATCACCATTTTGCACGGACTAGTTTTGCAAGGTGCCCAACTGTTCAGCCGTGGCTTTCTTCACCTTCACGTAGACTTTCTGCTCAGGGAGTCCTTCAGCCTTAATCGAGACTTCAACGTTCCCAGCCTTACCGCGTTCACCGCGTAGGATGGCTATCATGCGACCATTAAAGAATCGCTGATCGAGTGCCTGCATGCTGTTGTGATCGAGAGGATCACCATTACAGAAGCCGATGAGCTTACCTGCATCACCTGTGACGCTGAAGCTGACCTTGCGGCTGTCCGTAGGCACGACATTCCCCTTCGCATCGACGAGTGCGAGCTCGAAGTAGGAGAGATCGCGGCCATCACCGATGAGGGTGGTCTGGCTGAGTTCGGTGGTAACCTTCGCTGATTCACCTGTAGTGACACGTGTGGCGGTCGCCCATGGCTCGCCGTTCTTCTTCACCACGACCTTGACTTCACCTGGCTCGTACTTCACGTCTTCCCATGTGAGGCGGTATTCATTCTTACCGACGGTGACGTTAGACTGAGTGAATGTGCCGCCAGCGGTGGGGCTCTTCTTGCGCACACCCTGACTCTTACCATTGATAAAGAGTTCTGCTTCATCGCCAGATGTGAAGACCATGACGGGAGTGACTTCGCCTTCGCGTCCAGCCCAATTCCAGTGTGGGAGAATGTGCGCCTGCTTCACCTGAGGTGCCCAGCGGCTCTGGTAGAGGTAGAAAGTATCCTTTGGAAGACCTGCAAGGTCGATGATACCGAAGTAGGAGCTGCGGCTAGGTGCCTTGTTCCCCATACGCTTGAGCTCCTCCATCGCGGCTTGCTTCTCAGCTTCGGAAGCACCATTGAAGTTACCGATGTTAGAGGTATCCTGATTGTAAGGAGTAGGCTCACCGATGTAGTCATGTCCTGTCCAGACGTACTCACCTGCTACTTGTGGTGTAATATCTTGTGCCTTGAACTCAATGTCGGGGCAGTTCGCCCAGCCTGGGGAGTAGAGACCATAAGCACTCACCTGGAAGTTTCGGAAGCCTTCACCCTTCTTCCAACTGACGGGGAAGAAGTAGGTGTCGCGTGTGCCGACGCATGAGGAGGTCTCAGAGGCGTAGAAGGACATGTTAGGGCGTTTCTTCGCGAACTCAGGATAATGGCTAGGCTTGTAGTTATAGCCATAGGAGTCCATGGACTTACCAAACTCATTCCACGCAGCATGCGCGAAGTTACAGCCGACTGTATACAGGCGTGAGGGGTCATGCTTCTTCATCTCATCGCGAAGACTACGTGTTACCTGCACGCCTCGTGCTGTGCCCTGCTCTTCGATTTCATTACCACCGCTCCAGATGATGACACTGGGGTGATTGCGGTCGCGCTTGATGAAGTTCTCGACATCCTTCTTCCACCACTGTGGCCAGAAGACATGATAGCCATTTGTCTTATCATATTTCTGCTGCTCCCAGATATCAAAGAGCTCATCAATGACGAGGATACCGTGCTTGTCGCAGAGGTCGAGAAGCTCAGGTGCAGGGGGATTATGAGCGGTACGGATGGAGTTACAGCCCATTTCCTTGAGGATTTCGATCTTGCGCTCCATGCCATCAGAGTAGAATGCGGCACCGAGAGCTCCGAGATCATGGTGCTCACAGACACCCTGTAGGCGTACATGCTTACCATTCAGGAAGAAGCCTTCCTTTCTCCACTCGACAGTGCGTACACCGAAGGTGGTTTCCTTGCTGTCGATTTCCTTGCCATCTTGCGTGACGCTAGTCGCGAGAGTGTAGAGGTTCGGTGTGACTGTGTCCCAGAGCTTGGGATTAGGAAGCTTCAGTTTCTGCGTAATGGTCTGGCTGCTCTTAGGCGCGATCTTCACAGTGAGTGGCTCTGCCTTGACATCACCGACACTCTGCGCGACGACGACGGTGACTTCCTTGTCACTCGTGTTATCCACCGTACTTTGTACCTTTACAGTAGCTGCGTCCTTGCTTACCTCTGGAGTGGTCACGAAGACTCCCCAGTGAGCGAGGTGTGTAGGTCCTGTCTTTTCTAACCAAGTGTGGCGGTAGATACCTGCACCTGGGTACCAGCGTGTGGAGAGCTTCTTATTGCTCACTTCGACAGCGATAACGTTCTTGCCAGCCTTGAGGAAAGGAGTGATGTCGATGCGGAAGGAGTTGTAACCGAATGCCCACGCGCCTGCGAACTGTCCATTCACGTAGACCTGAGGGTTCGCCATCACACCGTCAAAGTCGAGGTAGTAGCGATCGTTTTCCTTAGAGAAGTCAGCTGGGATGGTGAAGTCCTTTCGATACCAGCCGTAGCCATTCCATGGAAGCATGCCTGTTTCATTCGGTTCAGCCTTGAGGAAGGGGCTCTCGATCGCCCAGTCATGAGGAAGCTGCACGGGCTTGAAGTCATCAGCCGTGAAGCCGAAACGTGCCTCCTTAGGAGTCGTATTTGCCCCCTTGCTAGGTTTAACCACATTCCCATCAGCATCGCGGAAGATGACTTCACGAATGCTTGCCCAGCTGCCTGCACTGAGACCTGTAACTCTGATTTCTGCGCCCCTGATAGCTGGCCCGTCTAACTTGAAGACGCTCTTAGCACCTTGATCTCTCAAGATAATAGTCTTGATACTAGTCTTCCATTTACCCTTAGTATGGGGAGTAAGCGCGACATTCTTAGGCTTATCATTTTCCCAGATAATTTCTACGGATCTAATGACACGAACCTTTCCTAAGTCTATCTTCAAACTGTGCCCCTGATCGCCATTTGCAGCGCACCAGCGTGTCTGAGGGTTGCCGTCGATAGCGTTCTCCGCGGGATTAGCTGCTTCGCTGCTGCTAGCCTTTGCCATGCTGATACGTGGAGGCTCACCAGGACCGAAGTACTTAAATTGCCAGCCAAAGTCGAATGTCTCACGCTCGCCCGCAGAGGCATGTAGAGCACTGAGTCCAGAAAGGATAAAGAGTGTCGTTTTAGTCATATACAAAATACTATAAATGAAATCTGGGTAACCCTAGCATATTCAAGATCTCTTAGCAAGTTAAAAATCCTTAGTCTGTATAAGAGAGTCTATCGCTTGAAGGGTGAGAAATTTGCAATTTTGGATTATGCTTGATTGCAAAATAATGATTTCTAATAAAAAAATGCGAGTTTTTTATATCTCTTTTTAGAATTTTGAAAGATTTTATCTAGAGGGTACGTATTATTACTATCCAGATTATTCTGGTTATTCTTAAATAACAGGAAACTGTTTTTTCATAGAGTAGGTGTAAGTAAGAGCAGGGCGATACGTTGAGAAATGTATCGCCCTTGTTTTTGTATCACGTCGGTGAATTTCTTTATAAATAATCTTAAGAATGAGTGTGATTTGACTTGCCTTCATGGGGGTGATTTTGCTAGATTTGTAGGATGAACATGAAACAACTCACCCTTTTCGCTTTGCTTTCAGCACCTCTTATGGCGCAAGTAAAAGAAGAAGTTAAAGCTCCTACGCCTGCCGTAGCTGCCCCTGAAAACGCCCCTCTGACTCCAGCGGAGCGTAATTATGTCTTGAATATATTAGCCCAGTCGATTGATTCACTAGCAGATAGTTATATTTCTGGGGTAGATCTAAATGGACCTAACGCTAACCTACTAGCAATAGAGATCGAATTAGCACGTAACAATGTACCTTTAAATGAATTAAGCGAGGAACAGCGCAACTTCCTACTGCAAGAGCGTAAGATTCAGCAAAACGCTGCCAAGAATATGAAAGGAAAAAACGAGGACATGCAGAGGGAAATTTTCCAGACCTCACAGCAGATGATGGAAGCCCATCACAAGACTGCTAGTCCACACGTTAAACGTCTATTTGGGACAGGGCACCTTTTCGATGCTGTCGTGATAGAAGCGCAATTTGATAACAAGCTGCGTGCTATACTTTCAGCCGTTCCTGCGCCTACGATGCAGACCCCAGCTCAGCTCGATGATACCATCAAGAAACTGAGAACCTTCGCCGCGGAAATACGCGAAATGCGCCGTTAATCAATTTATAGCTTTACCTTTAAAGGGGAGTTCTCGCAATTTGTGAGGGAGTCTCCGCGAGTGACCTTATCTCGTGTATTCTTTCCTAAGTCTTGCTGAAAACGAATGTCGAGAACTTCCCTAAAACTCCGTCCCATACCTGACAGGAAAACTCAAAGCGCTTTTCTGATTGATTCTCCACTGAGCATCTGCCATAATAGCTAGAGTTACGAGAGACACCATTTTTCCCATGAAGGTAAATTCCCCCATTAATGTCACCTTACCGCCGAACGAACATATCATTCAGATTCAGCAGCTCAATACCCTAGCCTCGACGCATAAAAACACGCGTCGTACGCGTCGCTGCGGACTGTGGATCGGTGTAGGGATTTTTATCGCCTTCGCGCCGCTCACGCTTTGGGCTTATAAGCTCATCTTAGAGCATCTTATCTAGTCGATCTTCCTGCGAGAAGTCCTGCTGCTTCTTCTGATAACCACGCTTCGATGAGTGATTCGCATTTACTCATCTCAGATAGTCGCAGCTGGGAGCTATCTTGACGCTTCGACTCGAGCGCGTCGATATCATAGAGGTGCACGCCTTCTAAGGACGCACAGGCAGGATCTACATTACGCGGCACAGAGAGATCCATGAGAAAAAGCGGTCGATGCGCGCGCTTCTCCTGCATCACTTGAAGCTTATCTTTCTGCACGACGTAGACTGGCGAGGCCGTCGAGACGATGACGATATCAATCTGCTCGAAATGACTCATCCATTCAGAGAATCCTATCACCGAGCCACCTACCTGTTCGGCTAGCTCCACTGCCCTATCATAGGATCTATTCGCGACAAAAATAGCCTCAGCGCCGCGCGACATCAGGCTCTGTGCCGTACTACGCGCCACATCACCCGCACCGACGATGAGGACATGCTTCCCGTCGAGAGCCCCCATCTCCTGCATCGCCATCTGCACAGCCGCGGCACCGACAGAGGTGGGACCTGTCGTGATATTCGTCTGTGTGCGTACCTTTTTCCCTATGGAAAAGATACGCTGGAAGACGCGGTTAGAATAACTACCCGTCGTCTGCTCGGCAAGGGCGACGCGGTAGGCCTCCTTCACCTGCCCGAAGATTTCCGTCTCCCCTATCACCATCGAGTCCAGGCCTGCGGCGAGTTGCGCGAGATGCTGGAGTGCCGCGATCCCATCGTGTCGGTAAAAATAGTGCTCTAGCACCCCCTCTTGCGCCGCCATGAAGTAGGCGAGCAGGTTGCGATACATAGCTTCTGCATCCTCACCCCATGAGTAGATCTCCGTGCGATTGCAGGTGGAGAGCAGGACACACTCCCGCACATGCTCCAGCTCATGCAGCACGCGATGAGCCTCTTGTATGTGAGATTTAGGCACGGCGAATTTCTCTCTCACTGCTAAGGGACAGCAGTGAAAGTTCACCCCGAGACAGAGCATAGACAGTCGCGGAGAATCAGGAAAAGTCACATCACTCATGAAGCAGTCGAATACAGAGGAAATTACTTAGCCGCGTTCGCAATCGCTTCTACCAAGTTCGGTATATTATGCTTAGGAGCCTCGACATGAGGCGTGAGGTCGTACTCCGCAAGAGCGGCGGTCGTGACAGGACCTATGCTCGCGATGCGGCACTGCGCATGCAGCTTGATCCCCATCTTCATCCAGTGATGCACGGTGCTCGCGCTTGTGAAGCTAATCCAGTCTGCGCCTTCGGACTCGATGATAGGACGCACTCCTGTAGGATCTTCCGTCTCAGGAAGGGTCTGGTACGCGATACATTCATCGACGATTGCCTTACGCTTCATGAGCTCACGATAGATATAGTTACGTGCCTGCTCGCCATGCACCCACAGCATACTGGAGTGCTCTATACCGCCGAACTCTTCCGACTTACGGTCGAACTCCGCGATTAATTCTTCGGCGACCGCCTTCTGAGGCATCACATCGACCATGAGGCCAAACTTTTTCAGCTCCGCAGCCGTCCCTGGTCCCACCGCCGCAATGCGCGCGCCACCGAGCTCGCGTATATCTTCATACACGGCAAAGAAAGCTTGGAAGAACTTACTCACCCCATTCGGACTAGAGAAGACGAGCCAATCATAGCGTGGAGCGTCTACGACTGATTCTGCAAAGCCATGCCTATCGCTAGGCGGCGCGATGCGAATCATAGGAAGCTCCAGCACCTCCGCACCGAGGTCTTCCAGTGAACGACTGAGAGCGCTCGCCTGCTGGCGAGTACGCGTGACGATCACGCGCTGTCCGTGCAGGGGCATATCACTCCACCAGTCGAGCTGATCGCTGAGTGTTGCCACCTCACCTATCACCAGTATGGCAGGCGCGGTAAAGCCCTGAGCCTTCGCTTGCTCACAGAGTTCCCCTACCGTGGAGAGTAACTTGCGCTGACGTGTCGTGCAGCCCCACTGAATGAGAGCTGCTGGCGTATCGGGATCTTGCCCTTCTGCGATGAGAGTCGCGATGATGTCATCTAGCCTCTTCATCCCCATGAGCATAATCTTCGTACCTTGAGCCTGAGCTATATTCGCGAGATTAAGATTCGCGCTAGAGTCCGAGGACTTCCCCTCCATTTCGTGACCAGTGAAAATACTCAGCTGCGTACACATACCGCGCTGCGTAACGGGAATACCTGCATAGGCAGGCACAGCGAGCGCGGAGGAGATACCAGGCACCATCTGGAAGCGCACCTGTGCAGAGCGCAGGTGCAGAGCCTCTTCCCCACCGCGTCCAAACACATACGGATCGCCCCCCTTCAGGCGGACGGTGATACGATGCTTCTTCGCGCAGCTGACAAGCAGCTCATTAATCTCTCCCTGCGGCAGCGCATGATTAGCCGCACGCTTACCGACGAAGATACGCTCACAGTCGGGACGCGCATAGCCCACAATAGAAGGCGCGACGAGCGCATCATACACGAGACAATCCGCGCGCTCTATAAGAGACTTCGCCTTCAAGGTGAGCAGCTGAGGATCACCAGGTCCCGCACCTACAAGATAGACTAAACCTGTCTTCATATCGTTAATTTTCTCTATTAGTAAGCACCAGACATCCCCGGCGCGACCACCTCGGGCGCAGTATAGGAAGGAGCTGACGAAGCCTGTGGAGCGGTCTGCCCCATCGACTCCACCTCAGGTGTAGCACTCATCCCATACTCGGGCGCAAGAGCCTGAGCCTGAGGCTGAGCAGGAGCAGCAACGCTTGGAGTAGCAGCAGCTACGCCTTCTTGCGCAGAGGTCTGCTCCTCTTGCTTCGACTCCAGATAGGCGCGGTACAGCAGCTCCCCCACCGTGACAAGCTGAAAACCACGTGCTTGCAAGCCCTTCACAATACCCTCGACAGCATCGGCTGAAGGACTATGAATATCATGCAGAAGAATAATAGATCCACTCTTCGCCGAGTTCACCGCACGAGAAGTCACGACAGATACCCCAGGGCGACGCCAGTCATTCGTATCCACATTCCACATCACCGTGGTCAGACCATATTCACTGGCAAAATAATCGACAAGACCTGTATTAATAGCCCCGTAAGGAGGACGCATCGTACGTATCTTACGCCCCCCAGTCGCAGAGTTAATAGCCGTGATGGAGCGATCCATCTGACTCTTCACCGCATCGCGGCTAATCGAGGTCAGAGAAGGATGATCCCACGTGTGAACCCCTATCTCATGACCACTGGCGACGGCACGTGCGAGGATAGAAGGATGACGCTGCACGCGCTCACCGAGGACGTAAAAAGTAGCCTTCGCGCCGTACTTGTTCAGAATGTCAAGAATACGCGGTGTGTTCACAGGGTGTGGGCCATCGTCAAAAGTAAGAGCGACATAAGGACCATTCATCGCCGCACCGAAAACCTTACGACCAGGCTTAGTAGGCTTCACACGCACAAGAGACGTATTCGCCCCTGATGAGACGCTAGAAGATCCCACCATCCCTCTGTCAGACATCCCAGCTTGCTCATCCTCAGGGAATTGACCAGTAACATTAGCTTCAACTATAGGCTTATCGTCTTGTGTGTTTTCTTGCGAAAAGAAGCTACAAGAAGAAATCATAACACCCGTAATGAGGGTCGTAATCAGATAAGGTACAATCTTCATAAAATTCTACAGCCACCATATAGCATATCGCTAAAATATGCAATACTTTTCAGTGACTTGGCACACTTTTGATTCACTCCAGGGTGGCTTGTACACTAATTTCGCAAGGTCCCCATTTGAAAGGCTAGCAAAGCCGTTGAGAAAGGTGAGCAATGAGATACTAAATTTCTTCCGCGTAGGGCTAACTTCAGGTCGAATTGAAGAGTTACATTCAATGATCAAGCTTAGCTCTCACAAAACGAGAGGAATGTACTCTATAAAGCACTCATTCTTAAAATCACGTCAGAAAACATGCCCAGAGTTAAAAATATGGGTCAACGCGTTAACACGAGCCGCTGAGCTGCGAAGCTAGGACTATCGGTCGCGCTTAACCATACTCAGTCTTCTGGTGGGCTGGATGTCGTGCGCGCGCCCTGATGGGCGATGACGACAATGAGCAGAAGCCCAAGCAGCGTGATACTAGCAAAGCTGCCCAGCACGATGAAATAGGGCGGCTGTACCATGCCCTTGCAGATGAGGGGCGCGGCGGCACTCGCAAGAGCGAGGAGACTCGCCCCCATACCAAGCAGCAGCAGCTGGGTGTTCTCCATGATGATGAGTCGTGCTAGCTGACGCCTGGAGTAGCCCGCAACGCGTAGCAGGAAGAACTCATGCTGCCTCAGGCTCAGATGCTGCTTGATGAGCAGCAGGAAGCCCACGCAGCCCAAGGCGAGCGCGATGCTGCCGAGCGAGAAGAAGATCATGAGATAGGTATTCTGCACGCTGTTAAAGAGATTCAGCCTATCTGAAGCGAGTCGGAATGACACGCCCTGCCTATCGAGTCGCTCGCTGATCTGCTTGATGTAGGGCTTCGCATCGAAGTCGACGAGCAGCAGGCGGCTGCCGCCCAGATGCGGGTACATGCGCTGGAGATTTTTTTCGGAGACGAGTACGTAGCCTTGGAAGATGCTTTTGCTCAGTGCCGCGACGAAGCGCAGGCGGTATTCCTTCCCATCGCCCGCGAGGTAGCTTAGCTCCTCGCCCAGACTCTTTCCAAGACTCCACTGGATGACCTCGGCATCGGCGATGACAGGAATCACGTTTTCACCCAAATTTTCTTCCAAAAGATCCCAGTGCGCCTCCTCATCGGAGAAGGAAAAGCGACCCCCCAGCCCCTGCTCGGGGACACCGAGCAGCTCGGGGCGGAACACGCGATTGAGGTTCAGGCAGCCCGCAGACGAGCCCTCGACGAGGCGCAGCTGGCAGAAGCGCAGCTTATCGGGGAGCTTGTCGAGCTGGTACTGCTCGCGCCCTGCCGTTGTATTGAGATCGTGCTTGATGGGCGCGACGGTAGAGATCATGCCGTAGTAGCCGCCTGTGCCCGATTCCTTGCTCGGATCATCGCCTAGGGTTCTGTAATTAAGGATGGTCAGCCCGCAGAGGAAGACGCCTAGCCCCAGCACGCTCAGGATGCTCATGGAGCGCGAGAGGAAGCGGCGGTTGTTCTTCGCGGCGAGGGTGAAGAGACTGTTGAGCTCGCGCCCCGAGTTGTGAATCATCAGGTACTTAACCAGCTTAAAGCTCAAGAAGAGCAAGATAAAGGAGCTGGTGAAAAAGAGCATCATCTGCTGTGCCAGCGGGCTCAGGTAGGACGCTAGGCCGCACGCCACAAAGAGCAGCGACAGAATCAGCGTCCATCGGCGATCGCCTCGCGTCCATGCCGCGCGGCTGTAGTCCTTCTCCAGCTCCTGATGCAGACTCGCCTTGAGGCTCTTGTGCATCACGCGCAGCATGCTCAGCAGGCAGATGAGCGCGGAGATGCCAAATCCGAGCGCGAAATCACGCGCCACGAGGTGCAGCTCAATGGAGAGCGCGCCTGTGATGCTCTGCCAGCTGCTGTTGAGCAGCGTGAGGATGAGCCACACGTAGGCGGTGGCGAGCAGGAGACCGAGCAGCGCACCAAGCAGGGTGTAGAGGGTAAACTCACTGCCGAGCAGCAGGCGCAGCTGTCGCGGCGAGTAGCCCATGCTGCGCAGGATGGCCAGCTCCTGCTTGCGGCTATCGACGTGGAGTACCGTGATGAGGTAGAGGAGAATGAGCGAGGCGATGACGACAAAAAAACTCAGCGCGAGGAAGAGCCCCGCAAAGTCCATCGCCTGAGCGATTCCCTGCTGGCTCTGCTCGCGCAGCGGGATGGGGGTGAAAAGCGTGGTCTCACGCGCCAGCAGGGATTCCAACTCGGCGCGCGCGTCTGTGTCGAATCGCAGGGCGGTCCACTGCCCATGAGGTGAGCCGAAAAGCTGCTGAGCGGTGGCTAAGGATACAAAAATCTTCGGACTGCTCTTATACTGCTTCCAGTAAGCCTCGTCCTTTTCACGTATGGTGGTTGCGTCAATAGGAAGGCTGGATTCCCAATCGGTGCAGCTCTCACTCTCGGCGAAGCCGGGGAAGGCGGGGACGAGCTCGCGCCTGTCCTCCGTCGGCAGGATGCCAACGACGCGCAGTTCTCGCTCGCGCGTCTTCCACTCACCCTGCGACTGGATGTCGTAGTAGCGTATGCGCAGGCTGTCGCCCACAGAGAGATTCAGATCATCGGCAAGCCATTGGGTGATGCGACATTCGTCACTTCCCATGTCATCGCCCTCCCCCGTGATGAAGGAATAGGGCGTGCTCTTGCCATGCGCCTCGATGCTGTTGACAAAGTAGCTCATCAGCGCGTGTTGGCAGCTAGGGAGCTTCTGCGCGAGGCGACCGAGTGCCTCGGGGATGAAGCTCTGCTGACTCCCCAGCTCGTAGCTCCCGTCCTTGAGTTTCGTCCAGCTCAGCCCGTAGTCCTCAAGGGCGATAGGGGCTTTAAAGAGCTGTTTTTGCGCAGCGGCATTTTTGAGCAGGAGGATATTCGACTGCCCTTTGCGATTGAGTTTTTCTTCTAATAGCTTTTTGGGGAGGAAGAGCTGCGCCTGCCCTGCCTGATCACTGAGTGGGTTGAACTCCAGCAGAGACTCCGCACCCTCGGGGAGCTCGCTGAGCTGCACGCGCATGCCCGCGATAGGTGTCTCATCGAGCGACCACGAGATCTGCTCGCTGAAGGAGGAGCTCAGCGGGATGCGCAGCTGCATCTCACCCGATCCCAACGTCTGACGTGCGGCGCGGTTCGCCATGGCTTGCTGAGGTAAATCGCGTCCGTAGACAAAGGGGAAAAAACTCTCATCCACGCCATAGAGATTCAATTCTATGGGTGCTGAGTCGGACGTGTGGGCGAAGGCCTTCACATGGATGAGCTCTTCGGAGTCTGCGTCCACTCGCTCGGACAAGCCCTCGCCAAACCATTGATTCTGAGGAATGATGGCGGACTCGACGCGCCCGAGTCGTCGCTCGGCAGCGTCGCGCTGGCTCTGCCGCACGCTGCTGCCGAGGATGAGCGCGCCCGTGATGAGGGCGGTGGCAAGCGCGATACTGAGGAAGAGCCAGAGCTTCTTACTGAGCTCATGTCGGAGATTGCGAGCGAGCAGCAGGATCATTGGAATATACCTTCTTGGAGTTCGTAATGACGGCTCATCGCAGCAGCGGCCTGCGGCCAGTGAGTCACCATAATGAGCGCCATTTGTCGATCAGTGAGGGAACGGAAGAGATCGAGCAGTTCAAGGGCGTTTTGATGATCAAGCGAGCCTGTGGGTTCATCGGCGAGCAGGATCTGAGGCTCATTGATGAGAGCGCGACAGACCGCGACGCGCTGGCACTCGCCGCCCGACATCTGGGCGGGGAATTTGCTTGCGCAGTGCATCACCTGCGCCTTGTCGAGGAAGTACTTCGCTCGCTCCAGCTCCTCAGCGGGGCGACGCTGCGACAGGCAGAGTGTCGGCAGTAGGACATTTTCCAGAGCTGTACACTGAGGCAGCAGATAATGCTGCTGGAAGACGATGCCTATGCGCTGGCGGCGGTAGTCGTCCATCTGCTGAGGGTTAAATCCGCTTAGAGGCTGTCCTTCGATGATGACAGTGCCTTCATCGGCTTGCTCTATGCCCGCGATTATTTTGAGCAGTGTGCTCTTCCCCGAGCCCGAGGGACCTGTGATGGCGATATGCTCGCCACGGTCGAGGCTGAGATTCAGTCCGCGGAGCACTTCTTGCTGAGCGTAGGCTTTTTGGATGTTTTTAAGTTCAAGCAACATAATTATTTTTCCCAACGATAGCAACTGACACGGCCCTCTTCATCACAGAGGATGAGGTAGCCGCCATGACTGATAAGTGGGGCAGAGATGACTGTACCATATCTCTCGCGGTGGATCAACTCTCCTGTGGCAAGATCAACGATATCGAGCACGCCGTCATTGTCACAGATGAGGGCGCGCTGCTCATCGATGAGGGGCGAGATCTCCACGTCACCGATCGTGGTGTGGCTGCTCTGGAGCAGGCCTGTCTTTTTATCCAGCACGCTCACGAGTCCGTTTTTCTCAACAGCGATGACGTATTGACTATTGACGGCGGGGGAGCTCTGGTAGCTAGGGCTCTTCTTTGGGCAGTCATAGACCCAGAGGGATTCTCCATCGAGGCGGCGGGCTTGCAGGCTGCCATCGTAGCAGGCGGCGTAGAGTCGCTCTCCGTCAGAGGCGATGCCGCTGGGGATGTAGGAGGGGAGCTTCACGCTGAGCTCTTCTTTCTGCTCGGCGAGATTCACCATGCGTAGGTGGTGGTCGCAGCCACCGAAGTAGATGCGCTCACCCACGACAGCAGGAGTGCCGTTGATGTAGTTCGCTGTTTTCAAGGAGAATATTTCCTCGCCCTCTGCGCGTGAGAGGATGCGCAGGTGGAAGTCGTAGCTGCCAAAGATGAGCTGCGTTCCATCGGGACTCAGGACGATGCCTGACATGATCTTCTCTTCCGTCTTCTGGAAGCTCCAGAGTGTCTTACGAGTGTTGATATCAAAGGCGGTGACCACTCCATGAGTATCGCCCCAGTAGAGAATGTTCTCATGTAGCAGCAGGGGGGAAAAGACAGCATGCGCTATCTCCTGCTTCCAGAGAATACGCCCGTTGGTGAGCTCCACGCAGTAGAGCATCTTCTTCTCGTCGATCACGTAGAGCTTTCCCTCGCTGATGACGGGGCAGGAGTAGATGCCACCCTGTAGCTGTGTCTGCCAGATGGCGGTGAGCTTGTCACCCATGGTGTCAACCTTCCCGCTGTGGGCAGGGTCGTCACGATCACCACTCCAGCTCATCGCGGAGAAGTCGTAGTGCCGTGGCGGACTGCTCGACGCAGCAGGAGGCGCGTCTTCACCTCCGCAGGCGAGGAGCAAAAGGCTGATCAGGGGGAGTAATTTCATGACTCTTGCTTCCTATGCCAGAAGAGCGCGCCCGTCGGGCAGACCTCCACGCACTCACGCTCAATACCTGCAAAGATACTCGCCTCATCCACACCCAGTGGCGCGCCGATCTCGACGCGTATGCCACGCTGGAGCAGTGTGGGGCCTGTGCCGTCGGATTTCAGACGCTTGCCCACCTCGACGCAGTTTGCGCATTTCACGCATTTTCCAAGATCGTAGCACATCTCGCCGAAGAAGTGTCGCTTCGCCTCACGTCTGCTGGGCGCAAAGCTATTTTTCTTGATCGCCATCTTCGTCGCGAGTGCTTGCAGCTGGCATTTCGTATGGGCGAAGCAGCCACAGGCGAGGCAGCGTGAGCTCTCGTTCTGGAGATCATCGTCGTAGAACTTAATCTGATGAAGATTCCCGAGCTCTTCATTGGTGAAACCCGTGAGCTTGTGAGCGTAGCTCTTCTCCTCACTCGTCGTCTTCTCTTCCGCTTGCAGTCCTTCTACGATGTCGTAGATGGCGAGGCTCTTGTCGATGCGTTTGCGACGGCAGCCGCGCTCACAGCGACGATTGCAATCACCGCAGGGCTTTGCATAAGCGCGTGCCTGCTCCCTCTCACCACGCGCAACGTGGTACATGATGAGCGGAATATTCATATCGTGAGGACAGGAGAGCTGACAGGGCGCGACACACTCGCCGCGATGCTCACTGAGCACGAGCTGGAGGAGCTGCTCACGCAGGGCGAGCATCTCCTCAGAGGATGCGTCGATATCGGGATTATCCTTACACTTGCCCACGCAGCTAGGGACGAGCCTATTATTCTGCTTGTTGCGCACAGCGCAGACCATGCAGGAGCCGCCACTCTCATGAATTTTGAGATGGCAGAGCGTAGGAATGCTGATGCCTAAACGCTCGGCGGCTTGGAGGATGGTGGTGTCCTCCTCCACCTCGATGCTTTGATTGTCGATGGTAAAGCGTATCATATCGATTGGGGTTCTATGGCGTTAACGGGGCAGATGTCGATGCAGGCATTACACTGATCGCATTTTTCTAGATCTATAACATGGGGCTGCCATGGGGTGAAGGCAATGGCTTCATTCGCACAGACGCGCGCGCACTTCGCACAGCCTATACAGGTCTCGGCATTGATCTGGTAGTGGACGAGTGCCTTGCATTTCCCCGCTGGGCAGCGTCCTTCCAGATGCGCTTCGTACTCCTCGCGGAAGAACTTGAGCGTGGAGAGCACAGGATTAGGCGCGGTCTTGCCCAGACCACAGATGCTGCCCTGGGTGACGAGCTGGGCGAGCTGCTCGAGCTTTTCTATATCACCCTTCTTCCCCTTGCCTGCGCAGAGATTATTAAGCAGTTCCAGCATCTTAGTCGTGCCCACGCGGCAGCAAGTACACTTACCGCAGGATTCATCAGCGGTGAACTCGAGGAAGTAGCGAGCGATGTCCACCATGCAGTTGGAGTCATCGAGCACGACCATGCCACCCGAGCCCATGATGGCACCCGCCTTGGTAAGAGATTCGTAGTCGACGACGAGGTCGCAGAGCTGCTCGGGCACACAGCCGCCTGAAGGACCGCCTATCTGCACCGCCTTGAGCTTACGTCCCTCGGGGACACCGCCGCCTATCTCTTCGATGATCTTGCGCAGCGACATGCCCATGGGGGCTTCGATGAGACCGCCACGTACGATGTTGCCCGCGAGGGCGAAGGTCTTTGTCCCCTTGCTCGACTCGGTACCATATTGGGCGAAGGCCTCTGTGCCATGGCGTAGAATCCACGGCACGAGGGCGAAGGTCTCGACATTGTTGATGAGTGTGGGCTTGTTGTTGTAGCCGCACTCCGTCGGGAAGGGAGGCTTGAGCTCGGGCATGCCGCGCCGTCCCTCTAGGGAAGCAAGTAGTGCCGTCTCCTCGCCGCAGACGAAGGCACCTGCTCCGCGCATGACCTCGATGTGGATGTCATAGCCCTGCTGGCGCACCTGCTCGATGGCATCATGGATGCGCTTGACGGCGAGAGGGTATTCATTGCGGATGTACATGAAGCCCTGCTGGGCTCCGACGGCATGCATGGCAATCATCATGCCCTCAAGGACGCGGTAGGGGAAGGACTCCAGCAGCATGCGATCCATGAAGGCACCAGGGTCGCCTTCGTCGGCATTGCAGACAAGGTAGCGCTGCTCTTCTTTCTGCTGAGCGATGCTCTTCCACTTGATGCCTGTGGGGAAGCCACCGCCGCCACGACCACGCAGCCCCGAGCGAAGGATTTCGTCAATCAGTTCGTCACTGCTCATCGTCAGAGCCTTCTTGTAGGCGACAAAGCCGTCGTATTGTAAGTAATCTTCGATGCGGCTGGGGTTCATCACGCCACTATGCTCGGTGGCGATGCGTATTTGCGGTTCTTCATACTGCGCATCGCGCTGGCGCATGCTCTCATTGATACGATGACGCTCGACACCCTGTCTGTCACCCACGAGGCGATGCGCCACGCGGTTGAGGTAGCCGAGTGCCTTTTTCATGGGCGTGCTGGGGCTAAAGTGGTGCATGAGCACGTGGTGGATGCCCTCGGCCGTCATGTTCGCATAATGATAAAGTTCTCCCTCCTTGTCGAGTACACGGAGGTAGGGCGAGCGGTAGGATACCCCATCGCAGCCCACTTCCATCGAGCGTACAGGGAGGCGGAACTGCGCCGAGAGTCGCTTGAGCTCTGCATACACCTTATCCGCTCCTGATGCCATACAGCTAGAGCAGAGGCAGATACGCGCCTCGCCGTGATACTCGGTCTGCTGATGCGCCGTCGTCGCGGCAGCCGCGCCCTGCGTGGCGAGGAAGTCTTCGATGACCTCGTGTACCTTGTCAGGCTCGACCCAGCCGTAGATGGAGTCATCGACCTGCACAGCGACAGCAAGCATGCAGCAGCCGAGGCAGGCGACCTTCTCCACGGTGAAGAGCCCATCCGCGCTCGTGTCGCGCCCCTCGGGGATGCGCAGGTGCTCGAGGAAGGCGTGGTAGACCTTCTCGCCGCCCTTCACGTAGCAGGCCGTGCCTGTGCAGATGCGTATGGTGTGCTTACCCGCTGACTTCAAGCGGAATTTGCTATAGAATGTCGCGACCGCGCTCAGCTCGGAGGGGGTGATAGGTGTCTGTGCCGAGATGGATTGGAGTGCCTCGACGGGCAGGTAGTTGTACTGCTCCTGCACGTCTTGGAGGATGTGGATGAGAGCGCGCCGCTCGCGCCCGTTCTTCTCGATGATTCTGGAGATTTCGTCCTTCATGGTGCGAGGTAGTAGAGGTGGTCGCGGCTGCGAATCCAGAGTTTGTTGTCTTCAGCGACGGGCATGGCGACGACCATCTCGTGCATGTTGACGCGGCCGATTTCCTTGTAGCCTTCTTTACTGGCTTCGAAGACGTAGCCTACGCCCTCCATATCAAAAACGAGGATATTCTTCCCCACCTTAAGTGGCGAGTTGTAGAAGCCATACTCCAGCTCCTGCTCCCATAGCAGCTCGCCTGTCTCCATGTCCACGCCCTCGATCACACCACCGCTGGTGCAGAGGACGAGCATACCGTCTGTCGCGAGCGGAGTAGAAACATCGGGGAGGTCGAAGTCGGATGTCTCCCAAGCGACCTCACCTGTCTTCGGATCAAGGGCGACAGCAAGGGCGTTATCATTAGCCATGAAGACCTTGCCATCCGCGTAGAAGGGCGCGACGGCGATTTCGCCCGACATGTTCTCATGCGTCCAGAGCTGCTTACCTGTCGCGAGCTCGTAGCCCTCCGTGGTGGTGGAGGTAGCGAGCACGATGATGCTCTGATCGACGATAACAGGTGTCGACCAAGAGATGGTCGCTTCGCGTGTCTTCTTCCACAGCTCCTTGCCTGTCGCGCTGTCAAAGAGGTAGAGCTCCTGCTTATCCTCATCGTCGTACTGGACGAGAAGATACTTCTCCGTGGTGACCATAGAGCTCGCATAGCCGTAAGGATTGTGAGGCACGCCGAGATTCTTAGCCCAGACGCGCTGGCCCTGCATGTCGACAGCGACGATGTCTCCCGTGGCGAAAGCAGCAAAGACACGCACGCCATCCGTCGCGGGTGTGGAGGCGGCGTAGCCAGTGTCTTCCGTCACCTCGGGGGCTTCAGCGGGAGAATTAGGGATGTCCGACGCGCTATGCTCCCAGAGCAGCGCGCCCGTGGTGGCGTCATAGCTGTAGATCTTACGCTCGTTCTTGTCACCTGCCGTGAGGAAGAGCTGGTTATCCCACTTAATGGGTGAGCTGAAGCCCGAGAGAGGGATCTCGACCTTCCATTTCACGTTCTTCTCTTCCTGCACATCCCAGTCGGTGAAGAGCTGCGCGTCGGCGATGGTGGCATTCTGTAGAGGTCCGCGGAACTGCGTCCACTGACTGAGTAGAGCCTCAGGGCTAGCATAGACGAGCGGTGCTGTCGGTGCAGCCTCAGCTTCTCCCTCTGCTGTTGCGATCACTTCGCGTGAGGAGTCAGCGTCCATGTCGCTGAACTGAGCCAAGCCCAGTGCTGTACCGCAGAGGGCGATGACGAGTCCTGTGATGGCGTAGCGCATAGGCTGCGACTGGGTCTCATCCTCGCTGCGCGAGCTCTTCTCCGCTTCTTTCTCCGCCGTGAGGTTGAGATAGATGCCGCCTGCGAGCAGGATGCCGAGGAGACCAAAGAGCAGGTAACTGCCACGTAGCAGCTGCTCCTGTGTCACGAACCAAGAGCGGCGCGCGAGCAAGTCAAGCTCGCGTACCATCTGCTGGAGTTCCGCGTCTTGGGAATTAGCACTGAGTCGTTCCTTGAGCTGGGGGAGCAGCTCGGAGGATTCAGGGTTGAATTGCTGTAGATTGATGTACTGCAGGATCATGATGATGGCCATCACGATAGCCGATACGCCGACGACTTTGAGGGCGATTTGAATGCACTGGCGGTGGAGAGGCTGGGGGGTCATGCGTTGTTTTTTTGTTGTTGGTTGATGGGACAGTAGTCGTAGCATCGCAGGCAGTTGATACAATTACCTGCGTCGATTTCATAGTTTTCGTTATAGCGACGACGGTAGGTCATGATGAGGGAGAGGTTGATAATGAGTCCGAACCACGCGCCCAGTACCATCATGGAGATGTGGACACGCTGCTCGATATCGGCAACTTGCGTCTGGAGCTCAGAGAGGGGGCGCATATTGGACATATAAGAGATGACGGCATCATCGTCCATCTGCTTTTGCTCGATTTTCTGTAGAAGGGCGACTTCGTGATTGAGGACGCTGACGCGGTCGGTGACGGCATTTCCTAGCATGACTCCCCCTGCGATGAAGAGGGGCAGCAGGGCGAGCAGGATCTGCACGCGCTTTGCGATATGATGGATGCTCTGCTTGTGCTTCTTGAGGCGTGGTCGCTCGATGGCATTGACAGGGCAGGCAGTATCACAGAGCTCGCAGTTGATGCACTGATTATCCTCAGCGGTGATGCTGATACGCTTCTGCGAGAAGTAACTGGCCATCTTCAACAGGAAGCCGTAGGGGCAAAGGTAGCGGCAGTAGGGTCGCCCTATCATGGTGCTCAGGGCGAGGAAGCCCAAGGTGAACACGATAGAGCCCGCCTTCAGATCTAATCGGAACAGCCCGACAAAGGGGTCATACTGACAGATCAGAAAGCCCATGTCGCAGTAGGCAAAGACAATTGCGAGCCCGAGGAAGAGCGGCGGGACGATGCGTAGCGCCGCGTCGAGCGCGGGAGGGACGGTTCTATTCTTGATGAGCAGCAGATCTTGCAATGCGCCAAAGGGACAGGTCGCTCCGCAGAAGACGCGCCCCAAGAAGAGAGCGACGAGCAGCGGAAGCAGGAAGATAAGCAGCGTGAAGATGGAGAGCGGGTACTCGGGCGAGCCCGCGGCCGCGCTCACATTTCCAATCGCTCCTATCGCACAGACGCAGCCCTGCCGGATGAAGCCAAAGAAGACCACGGAGAAGAGCATGAGGACGAAGAGCAGCTTGCGCGAACGCCAGCGAAACATCGCCAGTGCGCTGAGCACGAGCAGAGCGACGAAGAGACCCAGCGAAAGGTACTCAAACCAAGGCGCAGCTGACCCAGGCAGCACGAGCGAGGGTGTCTCGTAGCCCTGTGTAAACTCAGGCTTCGGGAAGCGGAATTCAGCGAGTATAGGGAGAGCGTTCATCAGTCTTTAAATCCTTCCTTTAAGATGTAAGCCTTTTCAGCGGGGACGCGTACGATGGCTTGGGCGGGGCACTTGAGGGCGATGGCGCATTCATTACAATTCACACATCGATCATGCACGATCTGGAGGAACATCGAGCCGTTGCCAAAGGCGGCGCAGGCCTTCGCGCATTTCGCGCAGCCGATGCACTTGTCTTCAATGATGCTGTATTCGAAGTAAGGGTCCTCGACGAAGGTGCGCTTGATCGCAGCTGTGGGGCAGAGCTGGTTTTCAGCGGCAGTGTTGAGCTCCTTCGCTCCTTGGATATAGTAGCCGCTGCATAGATCGCAGTAGCCGCAGAGCGCGTAGCCGTGGACGCACTTCACAGCCGAGGGCTTGATCACGCAGAGATTCGCACATTCACCGCAGTGGATGCACTTGCTGGGGTCGATCTGCCAGACGGTCTCCTCCTCCTTGTTACGGGCGAAGAGCGTGCCGCCCGCGACTCCGAGACCACCCGCGAGGGCGGCGCGCAGGAAGTTGCGCCTTTTGTTATCCTTGTCCATCTTGTTTCTTCTTGAATTGTTTAAAGAGGAGGGCTTGGGGGCGAGAGCAGTCGCTCACGATCTGGCAATCCTTGCAGTACGGAACATCGAGGATGCAGGCCTTGTCCTTGCGCTTCGCTAAGAGAGCCACCCCTCCCCCTAGAAGGGATGTCCCTATAAGCCAGCGCGAGGCTCTGTGAATAAATTGTCGTCTCTTCATAGCTGTAATAGATGAATAGTTCTAGTTTTGAGATCAAGGAGGGCGATTTGTCCCTGCTTGTTACGTTTGAGTTGAAAATAAAATTCTGGCTCGGGCATGGGGCGTGACCACAGCACGCGCTCCATCACCCCAGAAGGCTGGAAGAGGCGTACACGGATGAGCCCCTTTTCCAAGCAAATAAACTGACCGCCCGCCAAGGCGCAGAATTGCGCAGGGTTACAGCAGCCTAAGAAGCTAGCATCTGACTGCGGCTGCCACGTTGCCCTAAAGTGCCCGTCCCCATCCATCTGCACGAGTCGATGGCGACCAGGGTCGCTGACCCAGAAGCCCCCTTCCCCATCGGCACTGAGCGCGAAGTAAGGGCTGGGGATCTTGAAGCTCTGCCCCTCGTAGCACTTGCATTCCCAGAGGAGCGAGCCCTTAAGATCAAAGGCGACAAGCTTCTTCTGCCCTGCATCGGCGAGGATGACCACCTCACCGAGGGGCAAAATATCCGTGAGATAGGCGCGCTCGCCCAAATCCGCAAAAGACTGTCCACGGTAGTAAAGCGCGTGTCGGCTCGCCGCCCAGTCACCCTCAAGGCAGGTGATGTCCTTGAGATCATGCAGTTTCTCTGGGGACTGCCCCTGCTCATTCACGCGGAAAATCCCCTCTGCCGTAGAGACGAGGTAGCCCTCCTCCGTGGGGGAAAAGGACTGCACGCCCTCCAAGTCAATACGAATGCCCACAGAGTCGGGTGTCACATGCGTGGAGACATCCTGCTGCTGCTTCGGCCAGAGGTAATAGACCACCAGCGCGAGGATGAGCGCATTCAACGCACCCCAAAGAAATAATTTCTTGTTCATTTCCTCTCCTTTCTCATATCGATGCAGAACATCGTCACCGAGTCACGCATGATCATCATCCCGTCGGCGTAGGCGATAGGTCCCCACGCGTCCTGCCCCTTGATGAGCTGGGTGGAGTCTAGCACCTTGCATGTGTCGCCTTCTATCTTAAAAATACTCATCGAGCCACTGTCATTGAGCACATAGAACTTCCCATCCGCCATGATGTAAGGGCCGAGTCCAAATCGCAGATCTCGCGGTGCGCTCACGACAAAATCTTTCAAATTATCCACAGGCACCCCCATGAACTGCATGCGGCGAAAGCCCGCATCCTTCGGCATCACGCCATAGAGTCGCCCCTCGTGCAGGATAGCACTCTGCTGCTCGATGGAGAAGCCCTCATTGGGCTTGTGGCGTGAGATGAGCTTTGCCTGATCTCCCTGCACCTGTAGCATCGCGCCTCCCGCGCCGTAGCCCGCCGTGAGGTAGACCTTCCCATCTCCGCAGGGTACTGGTGTAGGCGCGACAACGGAGGGAGCCCATTCGCTGTTACTCCAGAGAATCTTACCCTTATCTGCGGCTTCGGCACTGATGCCAGCCACGCCTCCTATGGCGGAGTAAACATAGCTTCTCTTGCCCTCATGCAGCATGGGGATGAGCGAGGCGTGCGACATGCGCCAGCCCTCGGGGTTGGGGGTCTTCCAGAGAACTTCTCCTGTCTTCACATCCACGCCCATGACCAGCACTTCGGGGCCCGCAGGCGCGAGCAGCACGACACCATCTTCGATGATGGGACACTGCCCTGTGTACCACTGGGGGATCTCCGCGCCATAGTCCTGCACCATATCAATGCTCCAGAGCAGATCTCCGCTCTTGCGGTCCACCGCCATGACCTGACACTTCGGTCCGATGCAGACGACGACATCGTCATTCACCGCAGGGATGGTGCGTGAGAAGCCATGATTACGTTTGATATCAATCTTGTACCAGCGACGCCAGAGCTCCTGACCATCTTCCAAGGAAAAGGCGCGCAGCACGTCTGCCTTCTCCGTCTCGGAATAATCCAGCAGGTAAACCACGCCCTTATAGACGACAGGGGCAGAGTGCCCCTCGCCTAGCTCAACCTTCCACTTCATGCGTCCCTCCATATCGTTGAATTGCTCGGTAAGCGGCGGGCAGTCGCGCACGATATTGCTCATGTCCGCTCCACGAAAATGCGGCCAGATGCCAGCCCACTTTGCGTTAAGTGCCTCGATCTGGCTCGGGTCGAAGGAGTCAAAGAACTCCCCTATCTTAATATTCGCGCTAGCATTGCGCGCGCCCTCGGGCACCTTATCGCCACCCGGTAGACTCATCTGCTCCGAGTCAATAGGCATGGTGAGCCAGCTGATGATCAGCCCTAGACAGAGGGCGGAGCTGGCGGTGAAGGTGGCGCATTTAATGAGATTGGCATTCATTTCTGTGGGGCAATAGCACTGAGGGTGAAAATTAAAGGATAGAGTTCTTCATCATACCAGAGAGAGGCAAAGTAGAGACCGATGGGGCTGGACTCCAGAGGAGCGCGCAAGACGCGGGCGGCAAGAGCCTCGGTCGCCTCGGCATCGGGGCGGTAGGCGGAGAGAGCCTTGATGGTCTTTGCGGTGCATTCGGTGTTGCTAGGCATACCCGCAGCACCGCCCCACTGAGCGTCATCATGGCGCGCCCGCACGAGGTAATCGACAGCACGCTGCACAAAGTCCTCCTCAGCCAGCGCAGGCAGAGCACTGAGATGCTCCAGCACGACCGCCGTGCCGTACACGGGGCTCTGCTGCTGTGGGGCATCCTGTGCGCCAAACCAGAGGGGAATCCACGCGCCCTCGGGGCTCTGCACTGATCGTAAATAGGAAATAATTCGCTGCATCGCGCGCTGTAACTTCTGCTGCATCGCAGCGGGAGCAGAAGACTGCCACAGCGCAAAGGCGCGCAGCGCATGCGCCGAGATATCGGGACAGCTGCGATCAAAGGGAAGGAAACCCCAGCCTCGGCAGAAGGTGGGCACACCGCCATCGCGATTCATCAGATCGAGCAGCCAGCCCAAGCCCAGCGCTATCTGCTCATCATAGGCATGACCCAGCATATGCAGCGCGACGAGCGCGCCCGAGCTGTCATCGGCATCAGGCACACCTCCCGAAAGATCCGTCCATGCCCAGCCGCCTGCTGCGGCTTCGGTGAAGGGGTGCTCATGCAGACATTGGCGCGCGAGTAGCTCCTTGCGCATAGAGGCTCGCTCCTCGTCGCTGAGCAGATCATTCTCAGCCAGCGCTTTGATGGAAAGCGAGCTAAGCCAAGTCGAGAGATTCGTGTCAATGGGCCATGCGCCCTCTTCTCTCTGATTACTGAGGAGGAAGGAACGTGTGCCGCGCGTCACCTTGTTATCAGAATAGCCCGCCGCGTAGAGACACATAGACACAAAGCCCGAGAGCGGTGCAGCCTCAAGGAAGCCCCCGCTCACGGGCAGCATGCCCTCCAGCTTGCGCAGCACGCGAGGGATGATGACTTTTTCCTTCCATGCGGACATCTTACCCGACATCCTATACTGGAGCAAGCCCACCGCAATAAGAGCTGGTAGAGCGTAGCTTACGACAGAAATATTAATCAGCGTAAAGAAACGCCGAGGAAGCACCGCGAGGCTAAAGGGCAGACGTGGGATGCGCCGCCATGCGTCCTCCCCCTCAAACATGCCCGCAAGCGTACACATGCAGAGGATGGGAACGGAAAAGGTCAGATCCTTGCCATAGTGATCAAGGATGGCTTGCAAGAAATTACGATGCCCGAGCTGGGAGTCGAGCCACACCTGCGCACGCTCGCGCGTCGCCTCGCTCTCGACGAGTTCTCGTGCAGCGAAGAGAGCCGCATAGCTCAGCAGCGTCGCCGACATATTACTCGGACTCTCGGGGCTATCCCCCCATGCTCCGTCCTCGTTGGCATGATCGACGAGCCATTGCAAGCCCGCGCGTGCATCTGCACCGCATTGAAAGAGGGCAAAGCTCGCGACGGCAGTAGACACGGCACTATTCGACAAGCGTCCCTCCCAGAGGGAGCCCGCTTGGCGGCGTGCGCGCAGCTGCTGCGCCAGTTGTTCTCTTGCTTGTTCTATCATGACGCTATTGCTCCCATGGCGAGGAGTCCATAAAAAGTGTATTCGCTATCGCTCTGCTCATCGTCGATGACACTGGCAAAACCGCCGCCGTCCAGCCAATGATCACGCAGGTAGCCCGCCGCAGCCTTGTACACAGAGCTCTCCTCCCATCCACAGACACGGAGGGTAAAGAGAGCAACCGCCGTCGAGAGCGTATCAGGTAAGGGGCTCGCCTTGCTCGCGGCGAATCCACCGCGCGCGTCCTGCTGCTCGGACAGCCAGCGTAGTGCCTCTGCATCCACGCTCGCGCCCAGTTGCCGCTTAGCAAGGATAGCAGCCACAGTGATGGAAACCACCCCCTCAGCGCTCGCGCTCTGCTGCTTGCCATAGCTGCGAGCATCGGCGGCGCGACAGGCTTCCAATGCCTTGAGATAGCGTTCCCTTGCTGGGGGAGTTATCCTGAGGTCTTGGCAGATATTCAAGGCGAGGAACATCATGTAGGGATCTTGCAGCAGAGCATCAGCGGCGAGCATTTCACTCTTCTGAAAGTAAGCTCGGAGCTGCACTAGTCGCAGGCTCAGCTGAAGCGACATCCACGAGAGCGGACGATGTGCCAGCGTGATCAGAGCACACTTCACCCAGCAGCAGAGATGGATGACATCGAGTGAGGTCAAGGAGCAGTCTAGCAGGTAACGCTGGTAGTTCTTCCACGGCAAACGCAGTCTCAACGCATCGGCGCAGGCGAGCCCGAACATGCTGTAGTAGAGATCGGGCTTTCGTGCCCTGTCGAGAAAGACACCCTGCTTAAAGTTAGCCTCATTTAACAAATATTCCTTCATCCTCTCCCTTGCCGCGCTGCTCATGGTCTCATGGGCAGATCGAAGCACCGTGCGTAGCTCGCGTGAGTGGGATGAAGGAAGCTTAGACATCTTTGAGAATTCGTGTAGTGATGCGGAAGAGCAGACGTTTGAGCTCGGGATTCGTCAGCTGCTGAAGGCAGCGGTAGGATTCTTGGCGGTAGTGCTCGTAGAGCTCCTCTGCCTGTGCACGCACGGCACTTACATCCATCTGAGGAAGGTGATCTGCGATACTCTGATACTCAGGATTCGCTTCATGCGCGAGGGCGAAGAAAACAGACAGACGTCCGAGCTGCGCGTCTTTCTCCGCGTGGAAGTCACCCAAGTCATCGTAGATTTGATAAGCGATGCCAAAGGATTCACTATAGGCACTGAGCAGCTCACAGAGTGCAGGATCGGCTTGGGCGCACACAGCTCCCATCACAAGCGCGACCTCGAAAGCGGGAGCGGTCTTGCCCTTGAAAATCTCCAGCACCTGCGCCACACCATAGAGCTCACCGCCTCGCAGCAGCGCGAGTTCATCACCCTGACCACGGCAGAGTGCAAGATGCCCACGACTAGCAGTTCGCAGCAGTGCCCCTCTATCAACAGGCGCATCCTCAGGTGTCTGAATCTCGGCAATGAGGCGATAGCCCTCACCCAGCAACAAATCACCACAGTTCAACGCGATAGCAAGCCCCTCGGTACAGTGCAGTGTCGCGAGACCATCGCGCTCACTATCATTATCCTCTATATCATCATGAATGAGAGAGGCCTTGTGGAAGCACTCGATCGCTACAGCGATCTGCTGCACGAACTCGGGCAGCTCCTCGACTCCACTCAGACAGAGATACACCGCGGCACAGAGGAAGGGGCGGAAGCGCTTACCTCCCCCCATCAGATACTGGCGAGAGAGTGACTCAGGTGCGCTGCGAGGCTCGCCCATGAGGCGTAGAAGTCCCTCGTCAGTGAAGTAGCTTTTCACTTTCTTCTCCCACTCGGGGGCATTGAGCATCTGGGGCATCTTCTTCTGCGACTCTAGGCGTAGGTACTGGCGTACGAGCGCGACATCCACGAGCGTGTCGACGCAGCCATCCTTGTCGAGGGGGATGGCGATACCTGGTAGAGCATTGTTCACCATATGGGGGAAGGCCTTGCGCAGCGACTCCAAGCAGCTCACGCCGATGATGGCATCGGCCGCACCACTCTGGATCACGCCGCGCGCCACAGGTCCGCCCTCTGCTACGATACACATCATACCGCGAGCCTCTGCTTCCGCCGTCAATCCGCCCACCTTACAGCTACCGCACTGTTCACAGATCAGTCCCAGCTCGTCGGTCATCGCACGACATTTCTGGGAATTCTTCATGCAGCGAGGTAATAGAAAGAGCCGACGCTCAGCAGGGATGCTCGCGACAGTATCCTGCCACAGAGCATTATTAATCATGATAATGATCCACTCCGTGCTCACACCATAATAGTCTGCATCAACGCCCAGCTGCGCCGCGCAGTCATGCAGCTCGTGCAGACTCAGCGGCGGGACGAGATGATGACGAGACACATAGGACTCGATGAGCTCCATGAGCTCACTCTGCTTTGTCCTATCCATATGCGCCAAATCCAAAGAAGTAGAAACGCTTCGCCCACTTGTACCAGAAACTCTTTTCAGGAATAGCCAACTCAGGGTTGTGATGACAGGGGCAGGGACTCATCTTGCCCAGCTCAGCATAGGCGCAGCCGCGACCACTGGAATCACGCGCCGCCTCCGCCTCTAAGAAAGCCTTCAGCTTCTCAGGATTATTCAGAAGGATACAGCCCTGAGTCTCATTCGCGATGAAGCGTCGGAAACGCTCCAAGAAGCTTGAGTTCTCAAGACGTTCCTCTAGGCGATGAGCCTCCCCGCGTACAGAGTCCATGCTGAATTGCAGCGGCGGGCATAGCTCGATGTCACCGCATGAATTAATATGATGGCTAAAGCCCGTTGCCGCAGGACAGAGTCCATGTCCCTTCGCATCCCAATAGGCATCGACGATGGCGATAGCCTCCGTGCAGCGACGCTCCACGATGAAGCGACGCAGGCGCGTGATCTCCTCCTGTGAGAGTGCCAGATCCCTGTTAGGATGCGGTCCGACAGGTCGGTAGATGTAGTACCAGACGTAATGTACCTTGCGCTTGATGAGCTCATCGAGGAAGGGCTTCGTCGCGAGCGTGTCTATATTATTCTTGCACACACTGGTGCAGACTCCCGTGATGAGTCGTTCTGCAGCGCAGTGATCGAGAGCTTTAAGTGAGCGTTCATAGACATTCTTCCCACCTCGGCGCACATCAGAGACCACAGCATCACCCTCGATGCTGATGAGCGGTGTGACATTCTTGAGCGCACGCATTTTCTGCGCTACCTCGCGGGTGAGCAGTGTCCCATTAGTAAAAATCTGAAAATAGCAGTCGGGATGCTTGGCAATCACCGTGAAGAGATCCTTGTAGAGCAATGGTTCTCCACCGAGAAGCCCAAAGAAGTAGCTGCCGTTCTTCTTACACTGGCAGATGAGCTCATCTAACTGTTCGGGTGCGATCTCTACGCGTGGTGTCTGCGTGACCCAGCAGCCCTTGCAACTGAGGTTGCAGGTATTCGTCAGTGAGATCACCATGAAGGCGGGGAAATGCTTGCCCTGTTTCTTGCGCTTCTCAAAGGCCTTCACAGCCCCCCTACCCTTGTAGCAAAAATTCCAAAGAAAGGTACGCAGCAAATCAGGCGGCACCTCGGTTATCACGCGTTTAAAAAACTTGAGCATAAAATAAAATCAGAAATTATCGTCGCTAAATAGGTTAATCTTACGAGCGAGAGCGCGACGGGCAGATAGCCTCTCATAGAGATTCTTATCACTGAGTGCCTTTTCGAGGTTGAGCTCCTCACGCGAGCCCCCTTCCCCGCCATTAATAGGAGCATCCGCATGCTTAGGGAAGATAATAGCCCCGTGCGGACAGACACGCGCACAGGCGGGACAGTTTGTTTTGCAGTTAAGCGGCTTGTTGACTCGTGGACGGCGTTTCTCATCCTTATCGTAAACACCAAACATGCAAAAATCCACGCACTTCATACAGCCGCGACACTGGCTATAATCAATAGTAGGATACCAAGCAATGACCTCGGACTCATCATAGGTCGGCAGCTCAATCTCCTCGAGAGAGACAGGCTCCTCATAAGGGATCTGCATCTGCTCTGCGAGAGCCTGAGCAGAATGTGCACGCAGATCATAGCACTGTGTACACTCCATCTGCGCATAGGCACAGAGAGCCTGCTGTGCGCGTGTATGGCATGCGACAAGCCCCACCATGTGGGGCTTGTCATCAGAAGCCAAGGCGATGCGGCAGAAATCTGCCACCATCAGAACCTCTTTACCACTCGATCTGAGGGCATAGACGATCTTCTTGACCTCTTGCGTATCAAGCAGCTTGTATTTTTCACAGCTGCATACGATGAAGAGTTCACTCATTTGACCTTCACGCAGACCAAGGAACCCAGACTATTGCGGCAGTAGATATAACCGTTCGCCACGACAGGCATCTGCCAGCACTTGCCACCAGAAACCACATCATGTGAGCTGATGATATTTTCCTTAGTCTTGTCGAGCTTCAGATAAGTCAGCGCACCGCGTTCATCGAGGTAGACGAGCTTGTCACCAGCGATCACAGGCGAACCGAAGCGCAATGTCCCTTCCCAGAGCAATGCTCCAGTCTTCGCATCAATCGCACGCAGAGCATTGCGCGCATTGTTATTGCCATGAGAGCCGTAAATCGTACCATCGTGTAGGACGGGGGTAGAGAATTGGCTATTGAGATGCTTGACATTCCACACCTGCTTGATTGTCTCACCGTCGAAGGCGTACAGCGTGGCATGCCCTGATCTATAGCCCGAGGTCACCATGAAAAGTCCTTTTTCAGCATCCACGATGAGTGGGCTAGCCCCGATGATGTCATTATGTGATACTACACCTGTTTGCGCCACCACCTTACCAGTAAGAGGCTCGACGAAGCTAGCATAATCCGCGCTCAGGATGAGGAAATAGTCCTTACCATAGCAGTTGATGAGCGTTGGAGTCGCATGCGTTGATACCCCAGCAGAGCTCCAGACGATGTCGCCTGTATCCTTGTTGAGCGCGATACCAGATTTACCAATACCGACAACCACAAGATCCTTGTAGATGAGAGCCGAGGTAGACACAGCCCATCTAGGGACAGGAGCATTAGCATCGCAGAGCATCTTCGCCCAGAGCTTCTTACCTGTTGCGAAATCGACGCAGATCAGCTCGCCATGACGGCTGGTGAACCAGACTGACTTCCCATCGGTGACGGGACTCGAAAGAGTGCCAGGGTAAGATCTACCCTCGCTACTTGGCTGAGAATAGACCCAAATCTGCTTGCCTGTCGTAGCATCAAGGCAGTAGATGTAGTCGACATCTTCCTTATTGCCCGCGGCGAGAAGCTTACCATCCTTGACAGTCACGCCACTATAGCCGTTTCCGAGCTGAGCCTCCCAAGCAATATCGCCTAAGGGCTCTACATTCTCAGGAGTTGTACCATTCGCAAGAGGACCGCGCCATGTTGCCCAGTCTTCTGCCCAAACACTTGTGGCCAAGGAGGCCATCGTTACGAGAGTAAAATATTTCATCATCATATCCTTAATAGAGTTAACGCTCATATTAGAGTACTCGAAACATCTATCACGCATCAGCAATCAAATCCATCTTAAGGCAATTTTCAACCACCTATCCAGAGATATGATTGCTTTATAATCTGAGCAATAAAGCACAAGCAAGCTAATACAACTCTCCTTCTCATTGATTGAAATTCAATGATCGCCATCAACGAAAAAGCGAGCTAAACGCTGTTTTAATCCTAGCATTATAATTACCCATGTCAAGATTTTTAATCTAATAAGTTTTGCCGTACGCGCGCTAGCAATTCGTCTTGACGGATTCATCAAGCTGCCCTATACTCTCGCCTTATGGAAAAGCCAAGTACCAATATTGATCTCTCGGCGCTCGACACGGCAGCTATGCGCAGCCGTCTTTCCGAGCTCGGGAGCTATCTTTGACCTCTCCAGTCTTGAACAAAAAGTAGCAGAACTCGACGAGCGCATGTCCGCTCCTGACTTCTGGGATAATCCGAACACAGCCCGCGCGCTCATGAATGAGGTGAATCCTCTGAAGCGTCGCCTTGAGGAGTTCCGCCGCTTGGAGAGCTCCATTGATGATGTGGAAGTAGCCATCGAGATGGCAGCGGAGGATAATGATCTGGATATGGCGGCTGAGGCGAAGTCTGAGTACGATGCTTGGGCGGCGAAGCTGCGTAGCTTCGAACTGCTCACTCTGCTGAATGGAGCTCATGATAATGCTGGCTGCTACATCACGATACACGCGGGTGCAGGTGGCACAGAGGCCTGTGACTGGGCGAGCATGCTCATGCGCATGTACATGCGCTACTGCGAGCGTCAGGGATTCACGACAGAAATCATGGAAAGCACTGATGGTGATGAGGCAGGTATTCGCTCCGTCACGATCAAGATAGACGGTGAGTACGCCTTCGGCTACCTGAAGAACGAGCGCGGCATTCATCGCCTCGTGCGCATGAGCCCCTTCGACTCCGCAGGGAAGCGTCACACGTCCTTCTGCTCCTTGGATGCTACTCCTGACATCTCCGATGATGTCGATATCGAGGTCACGGATGCCGATGTGAAGATGGACACCTACCGCGCTGGTGGTAAGGGTGGGCAGAATGTGAACAAGGTGGAAACTGCCGTACGACTCACCCATATCCCCACAGGGCTCATCGTCGCTTGCCAGACTCAGCGTTCACAGCTGAGAAACCGCGAAGAGGCGATGCGCATGCTCAAGGCGAAGCTCATCCAGCTGGAAGAAGACCGCAAGCGCGCGGAAGCTGACCGCCAGTACTCTGAAAAGGGTGAGATCGGCTGGGGTAACCAGATTCGCTCCTATGTGTTCCAGCCTTACCAGATGGTGAAGGATCTGCGCACAGGTGTGGAGTCGGGGAATATCCACGATGTCATGGATGGGAACATCGATGCCTACATCGAGGGCATGCTGCGCCACGGTGCTCAAGCTTAAACTCTAGCTAGATCATATCGCCGTATGCTGGAAATAGATGTCCTCTCTCTCTTCCCTGAAATTGTCTCTCAGCCTCTCAGCCAGAGCATCATGGGTCGTGCCTCTGATGAGGGCATCATCCAGATACGCTCACACCAGCTGCGTGACTGGACGAAGGATAAGCACCGTCGTACCGATGATTACCTCTGCGGAGGTGGTCAGGGTATGCTGCTGAAGTGCGAGCCTATCTTTGCCGCGATCGAGGAGCTGCGCCGTGAGCACACGCGCGTCATCCTCATGACCCCACAGGGGCGGCCTCTGAAGCAGGAGATCGTCGAGGAGCTCGCCGCCCCCTGCGTCGCAGGTGAGGATGCTCACTTCATCATCCTCTGTGGGCATTATGAAGGGGTGGATCAGCGTGTTGTAGATACCCTCGTCGATGAGGAGATCTCCATAGGCGATTATATCCTGACAAATGGGGCTATCGCCGCAGTCATCCTCATCGATGCCGTCGCGAGACTCCTCCCCGGTGCTCTCGGTGATGCGCGCAGCAGTGAGGAAGAATCCTTCGCGCAAGGGCTGCTGGAAGCGCCTGCTTACACGAAGCCAAACACCTTCCGCGACATGCCAGTCCCTATGGTCTTCCTGTCTGGTAACCATCAGGCCATAGCCCAATGGAAGCTAGAGATGGCTCTCCAGCGCACGCAGGAGAACAGACCCGACCTGTACAAGGCATGGGTGGACACGCATCCAGAATATTTTAGCAAGAAGGCTATTGCGAAGCGCGAGCGTGCGAAGAAGCGCATCACGGGCTACCCCGAGCGCGGGGGCGAGCAAGGCTGATGAGTGCTGCCACCTCCAGTCGCGACACGCAGGCGAAGCAGCAGCTCTTTCTGCATGCGGACGGCAGTGTAAAGCTCCACACGCAGGAGAAGCAGCCGCGCCGTGAGAAAGCATTCGCTCGCTCTGCTGGTGCTGGCATGCTGGATCTCGTCGTGCATGGTGTCGACCAGATACGCGATGCCCCTATTTTACTAAGCTTACATGAGCTCGCGAAGGATGCTCTCCAGCGTGCGCTACGCCGATTACGACAGGGGAAGGAGGAGACTGGTCTCATACCCGACGCGGCACAGTCCGCTCAGATGCTCGCGGCCATGCCTCCCTGCGAGGGGGCGAGTCTGTCGGTGTCGATTCTTCAGTCATGGTTCAGCTCTTTAGAGCAGGCGTGGCTGAACGCGGCTGCTCGCACGGGAAAGTCTCCCGAAGCGTATCTCGCTCAGCTCGGCGAGGGCTGGTCTCAGCTCGGTCGACTCTGCCTCCATCTCGCGGAAAATGCAGGGGAGCAGGGTGAGGAAAAGCCCTTTGCCTTCCTCGCGACCTTTGTCCACCGCGTCGGCGTGGATGATAAGCCACGCCACATGCCCCTCGGGCTTGCGCTGCGGCATTATGCCGATGACAGGGATGCGCTACTCGCGCTGATACGCCCTCTCCAGCTAGCGGCTCAGGCTATAGCAGCAGAGGGTGGCTCGGAGGGTGCCTTCATCCATGAGCTGGTGCGTAGCCAGCAGATTTATCAGCCCTGCGCATGGTCAGCGCGTGAGTGTCACGCCTTCCTTCTCTGCTTACCTGCACTACAGAAGGCTGGCATAGAGACGCGTGTGGTGAATCTCTGGAAGACGCAGCCGCGGCGCGTGGAACTGGAGGTGAAGCTTGACCTCGATGAGGATAGCTCGCAGAGCAAGTCCTCGGGCGGGGGGATTCGCATGCACTCGCTTTTACAGTTTTCCGCCCAGCTCGCGCTGGGTATGCAGCAGCTCAGCGAGGAAGAAATAACGGAGCTCATGGCGAGCGAAGAGGGTCTGATCCGCTTCCGTGGCGAGTGGATTCTCATGGATGCGGAGAAGTTAAAAAGCCTCTTAGACGGTTGGCGGCAGGCCATCCGCATGCAGCACGCAGGCATTCCCCTCATGGTGGGGCTACGCTATCTGCTCGGTAAGCGCAGCGATGCACTCACTTACCTCCCCGACCCCGATCCTCTCGTGCGCATCGAGGCAGGTGATGCGCTCATGCAGGCTCTGGAGTCTCTTCAAAATCAGGACATCCAGCCACTGATCAGCCCAGATATGAGCGCGACGTTGCGTCCTTATCAGCTGGAGGGGGTGCAGTTCCTGCTCCATCTTTCGGAGGCTGGGCTGGGAGCGTGTCTCGCGGATGATATGGGGCTGGGGAAGAGTATTCAGGTCGTGGCATGGCTCAGTCATCTCATGCGCGCAGGGCAGCTGGATCATGGGGCGGCTCTGCTCGTCGCGCCTGCTTCTCTGCTGGATAACTGGCGCGAAGAGCTGAAGAAGTTCGCCCCTGAGCTTAGCAGTATCATCTTGCACCCCGATCAGCTTTCTGCGCAGGAGATGAAGCTCCTCCAGAGCAAGCCCGAGGAGATGCTATCGCGCGCGCATGTCGCGCTGACGAGTTATGGCATGGCGACGCGACTCAGTCTCTTGTCGCAGATACAGCTCCCTGCTCTCATCCTCGACGAGGCGCAGGCGATCAAGAATGCGCAGTCGCAGCGTTCGCAGTCCATTCTACGCCTCAGCGCGCAGCGTCGCGTCGCGCTCAGCGGCACGCCTGTGGAGAATTCCTTGCAGGACTTGCACAGCCTGTTTGAGTTCTTGAACCCGGGGCTCTTGGGCTCAGAGGCGAGCTTCCGTAAGATGCTGCGCGAGATGGGCACGGACTTCACACCGCTGCGCCGCCTCATTCGCCCTTTCATCCTGCGTCGTCTGAAGAGCGATCCGAAGCTGCTGCCTGACCTTCCCCCGCGCAGCGAAAAGCCCGCTTACTGCCGCCTCAGCCCCGAGCAAGCGCGCCTATACGCGCGTGAGGTCGAGCAGATGCAGGCTCTGATCCATGAGCCTGATCCGCGTACGAGACTTGCGCTCATCCTCCCGCTACTCACACGATTTAAGCAGATTTGCAATCACCCCGCCCAGTACCTCGGTGAGCCGCATTTTTCCTTGGAGCGCAGCGGGAAAATGCAGAGACTCGCAGACTTGCTACGCCAGCTTGCCGAGCAGGGCGAGCCAGCGCTCATCTTCACCCAGTACCGCAGCATGGTGGAGGCTCTCATGGAGATGGGCAAGGAGATCTACGGCTCAGCGGGATTATGCCTGCATGGAGGTACGCCCATCTCGGAGCGTCAGAAGCTTGTGCGGCAGTTCCAGCAGCAGGGAGGACCTCCCTTCATGATTCTGTCCCTGAAGGCGGCTGGTACAGGGCTGACGCTGACGCGCGCACGCCATGTGATCCACTTCGACCGCTGGTGGAATCCAGCCGTTGAGAATCAAGCTAGTGACCGCGCACACCGTCTCGGGCAGAAGCGCGCCGTCGTCGTCCATCCCCTCATCTGCCGTGGCACGATAGAAGAGAACATCCATCGTATGCTTCAAGAGAAGAAAAAAATGGCGGATGATCTCCTCCAAGAAGGGCTGGAGCATCTCTTGCTACATCTCACTCAGGATGAGTTACTAGACCTCTGTAGACTTCGTCCAGAATAGGACTGATTGTGATTATTTTTCACCACCGCAGAATCACGCCTTGCAAGTTCACGCACACGCGCTATAATAGACCGCGGATGAAGTCCTACGTTCTCGCTTTTCTCCTCAGCCTTTCCCTCCTCGCACCCACCGTGCCCGCGGAGTCGAACACCTCTGCCCAGAATGAGAGCCCCGATCTGATCAAGCTCAAGGAGGAGCTCAATCAGGTCAGCCGCGACATCCTCCTCAGCAGCCAGACTCTATGGCTCTTACTCAGCAAGATAGATAACAAGAAGAAAGCCGATGCCTCGGCCGTACCCTTCCGTAAGCTCACAAATGAGCTCATCGAGCTCGACATGAAGCTCAGCGAGCTAGAGAACCGCGCCCCCGATGCCCTGCACTCAGAGCTGAATCGCAATATCATCGAGTCTTACCGTAATATTGACACGGAGTTCGGCAGCCTCTACCGCGTGCGCTGCTTCGGCTCGGGACCACTGTATCAGGCCTTTGAAGAAGCTCTTGGTAGTAATTTCTTTGACACGACGATGCTTCCTCCGAACCACCCAGTACTGCCAAAGCTGGATGAATCCGAGGAAAAGGTAGAATTAACACGCCTTAAGAAGCTCGTCACGCCCGACACGAATATACTCAAGCATCTCGCGCAGATAGAAGATTCGAAGAGCGCGGGGCAGCATTGCAAAGCGATCATCCCTCTTCTAAAAAAGCTCAACGCTCTCAAGGCGGATAACAAGTACCTGTACCGAGAGTTCGAAAACACGGCGCAGCAGGACTTCCGCGAGACGCGCCGTAAGCTCCAGAACTTACTCTGGAGCATGCGCAGCGAGTACGTGCGCATCGCCGCCATCCCACTCAACCCGATGGAGGACTCACATGAGCTGCTAGCCCACACGCTGGATGAGCTGTACTTCAGCCTCGAAGTCACGCATCATTACTGGTTCAGCCTCGTCTTCGATAACTCCTTCATCCTTGACATGGATGAGGCCTTCCGCGAGAGTGAACTTGAGTTCATCCGCCAGTCGACGAACTGAGCCTATTTCTTTCCCATACTTTAATACAACACACAGACACACTCATGCCCATCTCTGATTATCTCGTCACCATAGGCCTCGAAGTACATTGCCAAATCAAGACCAACACGAAGATGTTCTGCTCCTGCCAAGCAGGCTTCGGATATGAACCGAATGCGAACGTCTGCCCTACCTGCCTCGGCATGCCCGGTGCACTCCCTGTTCTCAATGAGTTCGCCATCGAGCGCACCATCCTCACAGGTCTCATGCTCGACTGTGGAAATCCTGAGATCTCGAAGTGGGATCGTAAGAACTACTTCTACGCCGACATGCCGAAGAATTATCAGACGAGCCAGCTCGATCTCCCCCTCTGCCTCGGCGGTCGCGTGCCTCTGTACTCATGGAACTTCCCCAAGAGCGCAAAGATCCAATCCGATGGTCCCGTCGTGCGCTACGTCGAGCTCGACCACATCCACCTCGAAGAAGATGCGGCGAAGCTCACCCACTACCCCACCTACTCCCTCGTGGATTACAACCGTGGCGGTACTCCCCTCATGGAAATAGTCTCTGCACCCGACATCACGAGCGCAGACGAGTGCTACGCTTATCTGAAGAGCCTTCAGCAGATTCTCATCGCGGGCGGTATCTCCGATGCCGATATGGAAAAGGGACAGATGCGCTGTGATGTGAACATTTCCCTGCGTCCGAAGGGGCAGGTACAGCTGGGCGAAAAGATAGAGATGAAGAATATCAACTCCGTCTCCGCGGCACGCCGCTCCATCTTCTTCGAAATCGCACGCCAAGCCGATGAACTCGATCGCGGCATCGCACAGGTACAGTCCACACGCCGCTGGGATGATGAGCGCGGTGAGAGCATCGTCATGCGTACGAAGGAAAACGCCCATGACTACCGCTACCACACCTGCCCCGATCTCATCCCTGTGCGCCCGGCTCCCATCCTTGAGCGCGTGAAGGACATGCTCCCCGAGCTCCCCGATGCCCTCCAGCAGCGACTCATATCGCAGTATGCCCTGCCAGAAGCCGAGGCGAATGCCCTGCTCATCGACAGCGCGACCTGCCAGTACTTTGAGACCATCGCCCCACTCTGCCCTGCCCCACGTAAGGCGGCGAGCTGGATCATTAACAAGCTCAGCTCTGTGCTGAACGAAAAGTCCTGCCGCATCAGCGACTGCCCCATCGCCCCAGCAAAGCTCGCCGAGCTCATCGCCATCATGGAAGAAGGCATCGTCTCTGCGAACCAAGCCATGGAAGTACAAGAGCTCCTCTGGGAGAATCCTGAACTCGCTGCCGAAGCTGCTGCCGCCTCACTCGGTTACAAGAAGACCGATACGGGCGCACTCGACGGACTAGTCGACGAAGTAATCGCCGCGAATCCGAAGCAGGTAGATGAAATCAAGGGCGGGAACACGAAGCTGCTGAACTTCCTGACAGGTCAAGTCATGAAGGCGAGCAATCCGAAGCCGAACCCGAAGATCGTCACAGAGATCATCACGGCAAAGCTCGGGCTCTAAGCCCACTAAGCCCAGTCCGAGGGTATACCATGTACCTCCTCTTTGATTGTAATAATTTCTTTGCAAGCTGCGAACAGGTCTTGCGCCCCGACTGGCGCGCAAGACCTCTTCTTGTCTTATCGAACAACGACGGCTGTATCGTCGCCCGCAGTGCCGAGGCGAAGAAAGCGGGCTTCCTCATGGGCGAGCCCTACTTCAAGTGCAGGGCACGCATCGACGAGGTGAATGCCATCGTCTGCTCGGGGAACTTCAGCCTCTACGGGAACTTCTCTGACCGCGTCATGGGCATCATCGAAGAGAGCCTGCCAAACATGGAGCAGTACAGCATCGACGAGGCCTTCGCCCATGTCGACGACGAGCTCTACCAGAACTGGGAAGAAGAAGGCCGCGCACTACGCCGCCGCATACGCCGCTGGACAGGCATCACCGTCAGCGTTGGGCTCGCCCCGAGTAAGACACTGGCGAAGCTCGCGAATGAATGCGCGAAGAAAGACCCCGAGCGCAACGGTGTCTACGCCCTACGCAGCCCCGATGACTGGGAAGAACTGCTGAAGCGCACCCCCGTCGATGAGATCTGGGGCGTGGGCAGAAAACTCGCTCCACGCCTGCGCGGGCTCGGCATACGCACGGCACACGAGCTCGCACACAGCAGCCTCGACCTACTACGACGCTCATTCGGAGTCAGCGGCGAACGCCTCGCGCTAGAACTCCGTGGGAAGTCCTGCATCGAAGACGAGCCGAAGAGCACACGCGGACAGATCATGGTCAGTCGTTCCCTTAAAGAAGGCATAGATGACTGGGACAGCCTGCGCGGCGTGCTCTGCGAGTTCACCGAGAAGGCATCACGCACCCTGCGTAAGGAAGGGCTACTCGCACGTGATGTACAGGTCATCCTCCGCACCTCCCCCTTCGAGCAGCTGAGCCAGCAGTACTCCAGCAGCCTCGCGATGAGTCACTCGCACCCCATTGACGACACACGCGCGCACACAGCAGCAGCAGTCGACCTCCTAGAGCGCGTGTACCGCCCTGGCTATGCGTACAAGAAGATAGGTGTCCTCCTAAGCGGGCTCATCCCGACAGAGCAGTACCACCCCACCTTTGACCATCCCACACCGGGCACATCCCCGCTGATGAAAACCCTCGACGAGCTCCAGCGCGCGGGGCATAAGGTACACTTCGCTAATCACAGCAGCAAGCCCCTGTGGAATCGCTCCTTCACCTCCCCCTGCTACACCACAGACTGGGACCAGATCCCCGAGGCGTTTTAATTTTATTGACATACAGCTGCTCATTTTTTATCATTATTCATCATGCAAGAAAACGATGATAATATAGGCTACGTCTACGTGCTAAGTAATTACCACATGCCTGGTATTGTGAAAATAGGCATGACTACGCGCGGCGATGCAGAAAAGCGTGCGAAGGAGCTCTACAGCACGGGCGTGCCTGTTCAGTTTAACGTGGAATACGCCTGCAAGGTGCCTATTTCCGATTGTGCGAAGATAGAGGCAGCTCTTCATATCGCCTTTGATCCGCATAGGGTTAATAAACACCGTGAGTTTTTCAAAATTAAGCCAGATCAGGCTATTGCTATCCTATCCCTCTTTGATAACAAGCTCGACGCGACGAAGGAGTTCAATCACGAGATAGAAGCTGGCTTAACAAATGATGATAAAGAAGCGCAGGAAAAGGCGAGGCGTAGCGCGCGCAAAAAACTAAACTACCTAGAAATGGGCATCCCTATAGGGCACCTTGCGAAATTAGCAGCTTCATGCTTTGGATGGCAGCTTGAGGCTAGCAGCCGCTGCGAGGCATCGCCCTATCGGGATAGGGAG
>CAYJJD010000014.1:0-50209 GCA_964370425.1 uncultured Akkermansia sp.
AAATCAATAATGCGCCTCTAGGATGGCATACAGACTAATTTCGCAAGGTGCCCTTTAGGGGACCTTGCAAAATTAGTCCGAGCAGAAAGCTAGTCTCTAAAATGAGCGAAACAGCACGCCTTTTGCCGCATTTTGGCGAGAATTTACAGCTTTTTGGGCTTACATAGCTCGCTATGCGCGCCCAAACGCCGCAAATTATCATCCAAACTGCAAGCAAAATCCGAAGCTGCTAATTTTGCAAGGTCCCCTTTACTATTATAACGATAATATATACAATTCAGCTGCGCGAGCATTTATAATTAAAAATAAAGAAAAGTCAACATTAGGAAAGCAGGAAGTTTTAGCTTGATTCGACGAGCGCGGATTTGCTACTATTGATCCTATATGAAGAGCTCTCCTCTATTATTCGCCGGCATCACGCTCATGCTTGGCGCGCTGAGTCCAGCCATGGCAGATAGGAATTCTGATTACTGGGCACCTGAGAATATGGCGAAGCGTCAGTGTACATCCGTCCACATTCGCTACCTCCCCACAGTGCAGAATCACTCCGCGGTCTACAATGAAATGACCGTCGAGAAGAGTGCTCCCGGTACTTACTTCGCCGCGAATAACTTCGACTCGGGCTACATCGGCGTGCAAGAGACAGTACGTGATAATAAGCCACTGCGCGTCGCTATCTTCTCCATCTGGGATGCGAAGGACTCGGGCGATAATCCGAATGCCGCTCCTGAGAGCGAGCGCGCGATGCTCATCCAGAAAGGTGAGGGCGTGACGACACGCCGCTTCGGTGGTGAGGGGACAGGGGGGAACTCCATGCGCGTCTTCGACTGGAAAGAGGGTGAAGTCATCCGCACGCTCGTCATCGAGAAACCAGATGGTGAGAACTTCCGTCAGATCGCTGGCTATATTTTCAATCCTGAGAGTCAGAAGTGGGAGCTTCTGAGCTGCTGGCGCATACAGGCACTTCGCCGAGGACTCGGTGGAGGAGCAGGCTTCGTGGAAGACTTCCGTCGTAACGTGGAGAGCAAGCTCATGGAGCGTCGCGCGACCTTCGGACCTGCGTACCGCTATGCCGATGGCAAGTGGCATGCTGCGAGCGCCTTCCAGTTCACGAAGGATGGGAATCCGAATATGGAGATTAACTGCCGACTTAACCCGAAGATAGGCTTCTTCTCCCTCGCCACGGGTGGTGCGTGCAAGCCTGAAGCAGATTTCCCCGTCTTCTCTGAAAAGAAGCTCGATCCTATGCCACAGACCACACCTCCTGGTGAGGAAGTCATGTCTCTGATCAAGCAGGAGAAACTGGAGAAGAAAGACTACCCCGCAGATGTGAATCCGCTGTAATTCGACAACCCGCATTTTTCAATACATCATGCGACCACACTGCTCTGTGCGTGGGGTCGCATTTTTTCTATATATAAGAGTGACGTAACACCCAGCATGGCATCCCTGCCCGAAACTGACGCGCCCCCTTACCGCACGCGACAGAGCGACTTGTATCTTCCGAGGTAAACGCGAGAGCACTCGTGCAGAGTATATGCTCCAAAAGCAAAAAGACCAAGCTCATCAGAACTTGGTCTTTCTCCTTTAACATCGGGCAAGCGGGATTCGAACCCACGACCCCTTGCACCCCATGCAAGTGCGCTACCAGACTGCGCTACTGCCCGTGTTGTCTCCCTTGTTTATAAGGGCACGGCGGGAGTATACAGAGAGCTATGAAGCGTGTCAATTCTTTTTTTACTTTTTTTTATTTCTTATAAAATGAGACTAGCATATGACGCAGATTCCTGTTATGATCGCGTCCGTTATGGATAATATGTATCTAGCTATCTTAGGCATTCTGTTTGTTCTAGCCATATTTGACCTCGTCGTAGGTGTGTCAAATGATGCTGCAAACTTCCTAAACTCAGCCATTGGCAGTCGTGCCGCGCGTCGAAGTTTCATCGTAGTCGCAGCCGCGGCAGGTGTGATCATCGGGGCGAGCCTCTCCAGCGGAATGATGGAAGTCGCACGCAGTGGCATTTTCAAACCAGAAATGTTCACCTTCCATGAGATCATGCTGCTCTTCCTCGCAGTGATGCTCACGGATGTCATTCTACTCGACCTCTTTAATACCTTCGGCATGCCGACGTCGACGACGGTTTCTCTCGTCTTCGAATTACTCGGTGGTGCTGTGGCTATGGCACTGTACAAGATCTGCATGATAGAAGGTATCACGCACACGAGCGTCATTTCTTATATCAATGACCAGAAGGTGCTCGAGATCATCCTCGCCATCTTCAGCTCCGTGGGTATAGCATTCTGTGTAGGCTGTATACTCATGTGGTTCTCCCGCCTGATATTCGGCTACCGCTACGCGAAGTCCTTCAAGTTCATCGGCCCTATCTGGAGCGCGACCGCTCTGACAGCTATTACCTACTTCGCCATATTTAAGGGTTTGTCCAAGAGCTCGCTTTTCGACAAGCAAACGATCGCGATGCTGAATGAAAACATCGTGCTCTACACCGCCTATGCTTGGTGCTCGTGGCTCGTTCTCACTGCCATCATGCAGTATGTTATCAAGCTGAACGTGCTTCGCTTCATCGTTATCACGGGTACTGCCGCTCTGGCACTCGCCTTCGCGGGGAATGACCTAGTGAACTTCATCGGTGTCTTCATGGCGGCGAAGGCCTCCTTCGGGCTCGCTAATGATGTCGCTGCTGCAGGTGGAGACTATGTGAACATGGACATGGGCTCACTTTCCAAGCATGTGCAGACAGACATGATCTACCTCCTCGGTGCTGGTCTCATCATGGTGGGCGCGCTCTTCTTCTCAAAGAAGGCTCGCACCGTATCCGAGACGGAAGTAAAACTCGCTCGCACGAATCTCGGTGTCGAACGCTTCGGCTCGACCATGCTTTCCCGTATGCTCGTGCGCAACACGATGAAGACGATTAAGGTGCTCAAGAAGGTGACTCCTATGCCTGTGCAGAACTTCGTCGCAGCGCGCTTCCGCCCGCTTGATCCCAGCGAAGAGACAGGCGCGGCATTCGACCTTATCCGCGCATCGGTGAACCTCACCGCCGCTTCTCTCATCATCTGCTGGGCGACATCCCAGAAGCTGCCTCTGTCTACCACTTATGTGACCTTCATGGTCGCGATGGGGACGAGCCTTTCCGACCGTGCTTGGGGGCGTGAGAGTGCGGTGTACCGCATCACAGGGGTACTCACCGTCATCGGCGGATGGTTCTTCACGGGGATTGCTGCATTCACGGCTGCATTCGTCACCGCGACCATCCTCGCCTACGGTGGTATCTGGGGCATCATCTTCATGGTCGGTCTCGTCATCTTCATCCTTGTGAAGACTAGCCTGTTCCATCGCAACAAGAACGCTCGCGAAGTGCGCATCATCGACCTTCAGGATACTGATACTCTCAAGCAGATCGGAGAAGATTCAGCGAATAGCCTCGGGCAGATCATCAGCATCCACCGCGCGACAGTCGCGGCACTGCTCGAAGAAAATCATGACGAGCTCAAGCGCCTACGCAAGAGGGCTCGCAATATGGATAAACTCATCGCCCTGCGTAAGCAAGACGAGATCCTGCCCAGCCTGCATAACCTGCCAGCCGAGCTCATCGAGCGTGGTCAGATCCTCTACCGCATCACGGAGAGCCTTCAGGCTATCAGCGAGAGCCTCACGACCATCGTCACAGGTGCTTACAAGCATATTGATAACCACCACCGTGGGCTTAATGCCACACAGGCGAATGACCTGCTCTCCATGAGCCAGAAGGTAGCCGATATCTTCCCTGGCATGCGTGAAGCACTGGAGTCTGGTAACACGGCGAATATCGAGCAGGTACTGCATCAGGCTGGCGACCTCTCCGACGAGTTCGCAGACTGCATCAGTCGTCACCTCGCGACAGGCACAGAGGATATCGGAGCGATGCGCAGCGGCATCCTGTACCTGAACCTCCTGAATGAAACAAGATCCATGGTGCGCAAGTCCTTCTCACTCATTCGTGAGCAGAAGGAGTTCTACCGCAGTAAGATCTAAACTTTAACCCTTAGCGCCATGCCCGCGACACTCCCTTGGCCGCTGGTCATGGTGCTTATGCTCCTTGCCTTTGCGCTTCCCTTCCTCTTTTTCGCCGCGAATCTGAGGAGGGAGCGCAAGATGGCAGAGAGTCAGCAGACGGAGCTCAATCAGCTGCGTAACCACGTCCTGCTGCTAGAGGAGCAGGCGGAGCGAGACAAGGGAAACTTCCTGAACGCTGTCGCCATTCCCTTTTTGCTCTTGCGCCCGAGCGGACGCATCATTGCCGCGAACAAGGCCGCACATGAGCTATTCAAGCTAGATGCACGCGCTACTTATACAAACCTGCTCGACCACCTAGGCTCAGGTCCCCTCCATCAGGCACTCATTCTCATCCTGCGAGGAAAGAATATGCAGACCCAGAAGGTGCGCTTGAATAAGGAAGGCTCAGATCTCATCTTCCGCCTCTTATCCACGTCCTTGGATAATCACCACGGTGAGCCCCTTGTCGGTATCGCGTTCCGTGACATCACGGAAGAGCAACGCACTCTGACGATACGCCGCGACTTCGTCGCGAATGCCTCACACGAGCTTCGCACACCACTGACCATCATACGCGGCTATCTCGAAACATTAATAGAAGATCCCGAGCAGGCAGAAGACCCTGTCATGCGCCAGCGCGCTCTAGGGCTCATGAAAAAGCACTCAGATCGCATCGTGCGCCTCGTCGAGGATATGCTAGCCATCTCGCGCTTGGAGCGCGCAGACAAGGCTCATTTGCGCATGGAAGAGTTTGACCTAAAGAGCGTCATAGCTGACGTAGCCCTGCGTCTCGATCATGCGATACGAGCAAAGGAGAATGAGCTTCTCGTTGATATCGCACCACTACCTTTTCGCATGCACGGTGACCGTTTCTACTGGGAGCAGGTTTTCTTCAATCTGATTGAGAATGCGATTAAGAATAATCCTGAGGGGAAAATCTCGGTTCGAGTATCGGCTCGCTTCACGGACAGCTGTGAGGCTCTTATTCAAGTCGAGGATAACGGACGAGGCATCAAGGCCGAGAGCCTACCTTACATATTTAAACGCTTCTTCCGTGCAGAGAGTAGCGCTGCTATTAAAGGAACAGGGCTAGGTCTCTCTATCGTTCGTAATGCAGTCGAAGCCCACAGCGGGAGCATCATGGCTGAGAGCTCACCGCACGATTATACTAGATTCACGATACGTACACCTTTACATGCCAGTCAGAAATCGACTGCGAAAAATTAGTAGCTACGTATGTTGCCTGCACTCAGGATCTACATAAGCTGGTAATGGAGGTGGCTTTCGCTGTCCGCTCTATGCTCCACCTTGCTCGCTTATAATCTTTGGAACGTAGTGATCACCACGCTTGCCAATCATCGGCTTGATCTCACCATTCTTTCTTGCCTGCACGTAGAGAATTTTCGCCAAGGCGAAAGTATAGTACGCTTCGAAAATGCTTCCTGGTTTACCCACGGAGAAGAATGTAATGAAGAGATTGGAAAACGTTGTAACCGTTGTGAAGAAAAAGTAGGGGAAAATGCTTGTTTTTCTATAGATGAAATATGTGCGCAGAACGATAAGCAAGCAGATAATTGTAACTACTATATACATATACCAGCCCACGTATCCAAGTCTATGAATAATGCTGATGCGACCACTGTGCCACGTTCCCGTCTCAGCGAAGAACTCTTGCTCACCTGCGTTTAATTGACCTCGATTTTGTCTAATTTTCTGAAGACGTAAGTACTCTACCGATATACCAAAACCATCACCCCAGGTATAGTCTTTAATATAGCCTTGGCGTGGATCTTCTGCCCACTCCCACATCTCGTAACGCCATTCTGATGAGTGCTCCGCTCCACTTTTAATTGATTCCTCAATTTCCATACCTGGTAAAAGGTAGAGTGCGCGCTGAATACCATGAGGGAGAGTGTAGAGCATCTTCTCGTTACTGATGAACAACAGCCCCGCGTAGCAAATCCCCCCTACGATGACTCCAATGATTAACTGTTTATAGACAACGGACGCTACACAGAAAGCTATGAGCAAGCGACCGAGCTCTTCGCGGAATCCAGATAAGAGTATCATCCCCATACCAAGCAAGATAGATCCAGAGCGCCACCAAGAAATTGCGATAGCTACAGGTGAATGGTATGATAGGATAAGATAGACTATTGTTCGGCCAAGACCCACGAATGTACTGAAGCGGCTTGTTTCTGCAGCTTCTAGGGTGCTCTCTATCCCTCTATTACTCACACTAGAAGCCGTACCAAAGACGGAAGTAAAAGCGGTGAGGATCATCGCCCATTTCAGAGCTGTCATTAAGCGTTTGCGCTCCATGGGGATCAGCGACATCGCTAGATAGAAAAACAGGGCGATAAGACACAGAGCGTACTCCTTACCACCGACGTACTCTGTCTCCCAGCTGAGCATTGCAATACCGACTGGATTACGGTAGAAACTCGCTGCGAAGTAAACAGTGATGGCAATTATACATAGATCCATCCATATAAGAGGTTTCCACTCAAATTTCACCTGTCCCATGGCGAAGAGGACAGTCCAGTACAATAGAACGCCAGTCGCCACAACATAACTAGGGTTAAACAGTGCCAGTGGACCTAAGGGCAGGTAGCCCATGATGGGCGGCAGGATAATAATGAGAAGCCACGACTTCGTGCCCAACCAATTCAGCGCAAAAAGCCCCATAATAGCCGCCAGAATAAGTATGGGTGTGGCTGCCCCGTCAGACGCATAAGCACCGATCGTTATCCCGAATATCACGAGGATAACGAGCAGAGCTAGAGTCTTGATTACTTGCGCGACCATAAGGTGATGTTTTGAAAGCGTGCGAAATAGCTACTCGACTATTTCGCACTATGGGTGCGACATTAAAGCGCAGAGGGTATCTCTTTTCCTAAGTCTGAGGCACGGCGACCCTTACCATCGCCAGCTATACGTTCCAGCACCACATCGCGATAGCCCATACCACCAGGTATCATAGGAAGCACGTGAATATCGTAAGGTACCATCACATCGAGTACATAGGACTCTTCTGATTCTAGCATACGCTTGAGCGCAGGGACTACCTCATCTGGATCAGTGACGCGTTCGCACTTGATGCCGAAACCAGCGCAGAGAAGCTCAAAGTTCGGGTACAGAAGCTCCGATTTAGAGTGTGTCGGGTCGTACTCCTGATTCGGATCTGCGAGGAAGGTGTTTGCGCGATTCGAATCATACTTCAGGTCTTCCCACTGCACGACCATGCCGAGATGTTGGTTATTCAAGATCACATTCTTAATGGGCATACGCTCTATCTTAATTGTCGCGAGCTCTTGAATATTCATCATGAATGAGCCATCTCCATCTATATTAATAATAGGAAGTTCAGGACGTGCGAGGTGTGCTCCCATAGCTGCGGCAAGACCGTAGCCCATTGAACCTAATCCACCGGATGTAGAGAATAAACGAGGCTTCTGGAAGCGATAGAACTGACCTGCAAACATCTGATGCTGACCTACGCCAGTCGTGATGAGGGCATCTTGACCTTCTAAAAGCATGTGGAGTTCTTCAATCACGCGCTGCGGAGCGATCTGCCCAGGGCGATTCTCATAGAAGAATGGGAAGTCGCGCTTCCAGCTCTCAATGATAGAATACCATTCGGGGCGCATCTCCTTGTCATATTCGCGGCGTTCGTGCCCCAGCTCGGTGAGACGCTTATTAAGATAGCGCAGAGCTTCGCCTGCATCGCAGCGAATCGCGTGTGCGACGCGCTTATTCTTGTTTAACTCGGCTGCGTCATAATCGACGTGAATAATGGTAGCATGCTGGCAGAAACTCCCAACTGCCCCTGTCACGCGGTCATCAAAGCGCGCGCCAATAGCCAGCACCACATCAGCTTCATTCACCGTATTATTCGCATAAACTGCACCATGCATTCCCAACCAACGTACAGAAAGTGGGTGGTCTTCTGGCATAGCACCTATACCCATCAGGGTAGTCGCGACTGGGTACTGAGCGCGCTCGGCAAACTCAACGAGATCAGCGGAAGCCTCAGATATCACGATACCGCCGCCTGCGTAGATAGCTGGACGCTTCGCGGATAAAAGCAGCGGAAGCACTGATTCAAGAGCATCGACATCGAGCGGGATAGAGGGCTCGTAGCCAGGGAGATCCAGTGCTGCATCCAGATCCGCTTCGATGAGCTGTTCTTGGAAATTTTTAGGAATATCAATCACGACAGGACCTGGGCGACCAGTACGGGCGATGTAGAAAGCCTCACGGATGATACGAGGAATATCGTTCGCATCAGTGACGAGGTAGCTATGCTTCACGATAGGAGCAGTCATGCCGAATACGTCAGTCTCTTGGAATGCGGAGCTACCAATCATGGCACTACCAACCTGTGCGGTAATCGCAACCATGGGAATGGAATCAAGGTAGGCATCGGCGATAGGCGTGATCATATTCGTAGCGCCTGGCCCCGATGTCGAGATACAGACACCCACTTGACCAGTTGCGCGACCATAGCCCTCGGCAGCGAAGGCTCCACCCTGTTCATGGCGGGGGAGGATAGTACGGATGCTCTTTTCATCACTTAAAGCTTGATGAATAGGCATGCTAGCGCCACCAGGATATGCGAAGACGACATCCACACCTTCGCGCACTAGGCTCTGTACTAGAGCAGCAGCTCCGGTCATTTTCATTACAGCGGGCTCAGAAGTGGCAGTGTCATTCATCGTTTTCATATGATAAAGCGTTTGATTTTTTGGGGGAAGGGAGTCTGTTATTAGATACTCCTCGTGGAAATTGTATCATAGTTACTACTCGAAGGGAAGCATTATTTCCAGACTATGCTAGACATGCGCTACATTCCATGGTGGTGCAAAATCTTTTTAACCCTTCTTCTAGGGAGCATCTGACATGAATGGCGCTCTTGAAAATTAGAGTAAATGCTACGAGGTCACCCCGATGTGGGGTGACCTCGCTGCGTGTTGAGTTGTTGCTGTGCGTTGCTGCGATTACTTGGCTTCGACGACTCCGAATTCGGAGATTGCGGCCGAGTCTCCACCGCTGTGTCCGTTCAGGACGATGAGGCGGATGTAGCTGGCTTTTACTGGTGCGCTGAAGTGGATGGTTTGCTCGCTTTCGTTGTCCGCGAGCGCGCCCTTCGCTACGGGCTTGCCCCAGTTCTTGCCATCAGCACTGATGTAGATTTCATAGTCCTTCACGCGTGCTTCTTCTACTGGTGCCGACTTGATGGTGACTCCCTTGAGCTCGTAGCTGTCTCCGAGTGCAAATTGCAGTTCGTGTGGGTAGCTAGCGAGGGTGACGCCTTTCATGGTGTGCCAGTAGGTGGCTGCGTTCCCGTCAAGCAGGTAGCGTGCTTCTCCACTGCCGGGGAGTTCGGAGCCGACGTAGCTCAGGTTCATGAAGGCGCGTGCTGGGTACTGCCCGACGACGCGTGTTACGAGTGGCTTGAGTTCTGCCATAGAGGTGTATTTCACACCATTCTTGAATGGTGCTGTCGCGACCATCTTCACGAAGCGTCCAGTGAGGGGCTTAGCAAAGCTGGCGATGACATCTGTGTCGGCTGTGCCTATGCTGACGGTAGCCTGTGGCTCGGCTGTCCATGTGTCTGCGCTGGAGGAGACGTAGATGTCTACGGTCTTCGGACGAGAGTCGGTCTGGCCTTGTCTTGGGGTCAGGGCGACGCCTTCGAGTTCGGATTCGACTCCGAGGTCGACGATGACTTCATGGGGGAATGGCGCAGGGCTGCCCGAATAGTTCGAGTGCCAGATGGTGCCTTTGTTCCCATCAATGAGGTTATTCACGGCTTCCGAGCCTCCAGCATGGCTGCTGTAGCTGTGGATGCGCATGAGGTTGCCTGGCTGCCAGAGGGGGAGCACGAGCTTGCTGTCATCGGAGGGGATGAAGCTGTCCTTGCTAGCACTGGCGGTGATGGTGCCTGCTTCGCGGTAGAGGAAGGGGGCTGTGTAGTCCACTTTCTTGCCGTCTGGCATGGTGAGGGTGATGGCGGCACCGTCGGTATTCGTCTTCGCGATGACGTAGCCGGAGCGGTCACGTTCGAGGGAGACGGGGCTGACGATGGCGTAGGTAGAGCGTGCCTTATCGGCGACGCTGTCACCAGCTGCCACAGGGCGGATGGAGAAGCTGAAGCTGACGGGCTTCGAGAGCGGGATGTCGCGCTCGATAGGACGAGGTCCGCAGGATGCGCCACCGAGACCGAGGGTCAGGGTGTCGATACTGAGGATGGTAGCGTCTGCCTTCACGAGTTCGTGTGGGTGTGCGGCTTCCGTGATGGCCTGTGGGGTGTATGGGAGTGCTGAGAAGTTGAAGGTTTCTCCTTCGCCAGCGGCGAAGACGAAGCCATCACCTTTCTTGTCCGTGAGTGCTACCCAGCGGGTGTCGTTACGGTTACCCATTTCCATAGGCTTAGGATAGTTTTCTACCATGCCTTCGACGCTCTGTTTGTAGATGCCGATGGGTGTGCCTGTCTTACGGTCAGGGTAGTTTTCACCAGGACCGCGGCCGTACCATGTGACTTGGTCGAGCTTAGGATCAAGGGGCAGGATGTAGCCGAGCTTAGGCAGGATGTAGTTGCTGTGGCTTGGGGTGATGTTTGCCTGCACGTTGAGTGTACCATCGGGGAAGAGGGTGTAGATGAGCTGGCTGTTGAAGTGGAAGCCGTCCTGTGGCATAGGACCTTGGTCGACTACTTTTCCCTTGCCGCTGAAGAGTCCTTGCAGGGATTCCACGCGGTCGCCTTGTGTGCGGATGTCGAAGGAGATGCGTACGGCCTTGTTGTCAAGGACGGTGACGCGTGGTTCTCCTACGGTTTTGCTCTGTAGGTTACGCAGGCCTGCTCCGAAGAACTGGCTGCTCTGATGGACGAGCCATGTGTCGTTTGCGAGAGGGGCGCGGTAGGCGTTCAGCTTGACGGCTCGGGAGTGTTTCTTCACCATTTGTCCGTCCTTACCAGCGATGGTGTAGGAGGCGAGTGCTCCATCAGATTTCGATACAGAGATGGTCTTGTCACCTACGGTGACGATGATGAGCTTCGGGTCAGCCATGTTCACCTTGTACTCAGAGGAGGCGAGCTCGACGCGGCGTGTGGTCGCGTCGTACTTCGTGAGTGTCTCGGGGAGCTGGAGTTGCTCGGTGGCGACGACGTAGCCGTTCTCTGCCCAGCTGGTGTCTTCTTTCAGCTTCACGGTGACGGTGAGGAAGTACTCGCGGTCTGGCTTGTATGTGCCCTGTAGGGGGATGGTGACGACGTCTGTCGTGTGGGGGGCGATGTCGGCGGTGATGGCACCGGACTCGACGATGTCGCTGCCTTCTGCTGCGATGCTCCATGTGATGTCGAACTCACCGAGTGAGGTGAAGTTAAACTTATTGCGCAGGGAGAGTGTGAGGTTCTTACCATCTTCGCTGATGCCGTCGAGCTTGAAGTCGACGTTCTGCTGTGCCTTGCGCACTTCTGCGTAGACTGGGGATGGGGTGCGGTCGGAGTAGATCACGCCCTTGATGGAGAAGATGCCGTCATTCGGGGTTTCCATGTGGTCACCACCGTAGCTCTGGCGGACGATCTTTGTGCCGTCTGGGAGGGTGATTTCCTGATCGTAGCTCTGGTGTATCCATTCCCAGATGCCGCCACCGATGATGGAGTCACTGCTGTCGAATGCCTTCCAGTAGTCGTCGAGGTTACCCATGGAGTTACAGAGGATGTGGGCATACTCAGAGACGTACCATGGCTTGTCGAGCTTCTGCTTCGCGGTGCTGTTCGCCCAGTCGATGCTGGGGTACTGGTTCGAGCGCAGGTCGGCGAGCTCGTTGTTGCGTTCGTACTGGGTGAGGCGGGATGGGTCGCGCTCCTTGATCCAGTCTTGGACGTACTTGAAGTTCACACCAGGGCCAGCTTCGTTCCCGTAGGACCAGATGACGACGGAAGGGTGGTTCTTCGACTGCTCGACCATGTTCTGGTTACGCCAGAGGGTCTGTGGTGCCCATTCCTTAGGATGGGACAGGGAGTCTTCGCCGTAGTAGTAGCCGTGGGACTCGATGTTTGCTTCGTCACAGACGTAGATGCCGTACTCGTCGCAGAGGTCGTAGAAGTAGGATGGCTGCGGGTAGTGGGCGTTGCGCACGTGGTTGATGTTCCCACGCTTCATGAGGAGGATTTCCTTGCGAGCTTCTTCTTCGCTGACGGTGTGACCGTTTGCGTGCTGGCTTTCGTGGCGGTTCACGCCCTTGAGCTTCACAGGCATGCCGTTGACGAGGAAGCGTCCGTTGATGAGTTTCACGTCGCGGAAGCCTACTTTCTTCGAGATGATTTCCGTGACATTGCCCTGCGCGTCCTTCACGTTGATGAGGAGGCGGTAGAGGTTCGGCTTTTCTGCGCTCCAGAGCAGGGGGTTCTTCAGCGTGGCATTGAGCGATACTTGCTTCTGGCTGCTAGCGGCGAGCTGACCTTCTGCGGGGCTGAGGTCGGCGACTTTCTTGTTCTGTGCGTCGAGGAGTTCGGCTGTAAGGGAGAAGCCAGATTCCTTGTCTCCGAGGTTGCGCATGTCGACGTCAACTTTCAGCGTGCTTTCGCTGTAGTCACTCATGCCGTCGGCTGCCTGCGCGAAGTTCGTGTGGACGAAGAAGTCGCGTACCTGTACCTTCGGTGTGGCGTACAAGAAGACGTCGCGGAAGATGCCGGAGAGACGCCACATGTCCTGACATTCGAGGTAGGAGCCGTCGCTGAAGCGGTAGACTTCCGCGGCGATGACGTTCTTCCCAGGCTTCAGGTACTTCGTGATGTTAAAGGCGGCAGCGGTGCGGCTGTCCTTTGAGAAGCCTACTTTCTCACCATTGACAAAGAGGTAGAAGAAGGAGTCCACACCGTCGAACTGGATGAAGACTTCTTTCCCATCCCAGTCAGCGGGCAGCTCCACGTCACGGCGGTAAGATCCGACGGCGTTAGGCTCTGTCTTCGGGATGGTGAGGTTCTTTTCCGCATCATTGCGGGGAGGGGTCATGACGAAGGGCCAGTTACGCACGAAGGGGTAGGGCTGGTTCATGTACATGGGGATGCCGTAGCCGCGCATTTCCCAGTTACTCGGTACATCTATTTCATTCCATGAGCTCACGTCGTAGTCTGGCTTGTAGAAGTCGACGGGGCGGTCAGAGGGCTTGGGCACCCAGTTGAACTTCCAGTTCCCGTTCAGGGAGCGGACGAGGGAGGAATCCTTACGGTGACCTTTCAGAGCTTGCTCAGTGGTGGCGTAGGGGACGAAGAAGGCACGAGAGGTCTCGCGGTTAAGATGTAGATTTTCGGGACTTTCCCAGTCAGGATGTGGTTCGTAGGGCGTCGTTCGTCCTTGCCCTAGTACCACTGTTCCTGTCATGGCGAATACTGCTGTCATGACTTTAAACAAATTCATACAAGGATTAGCTTAACATATACAGATTGTCAAGGCAAGTCAAAAGCTCTGACATGGGGCGACTAACTTCTCTTGTTTTTTCATTATTAATGATCAAGGTGTTGATATATTGCCATATTTAAGCCCCACCCCATGCAAAACTATAGGGGTGGGGCTCATGACGGGGTGGACTTCGCTTGCTATCAAGATGCCACCCTTTATGGTGACACTATCACATGAGAACGTCTTCTAATGAGGATGTGTCAAGTGTTTCTAGTACCGCGTTAGCGTCGTTAAACAGCGTCGTGACTCCCGAGAAGAGCGTGGTGTTCGCCTCCGTCTTCGCCTGTGCTGCTTTCACGCGTGTGTTATACGCATCAAGCTGGGTCTGGTTACGGACATGGTTCGCCTGATTCAGCTCGGCGGTGGTCTGGTTATTAATCGAGTCCTGAAGGCGCGTCGCGAGGTCTTTCTCTCGGACGAGCACGCTGCCGCTGGAGACGAGGTTCGACTTTGCCGCGTCAAGCTGAGCGCGCGCAAGCTCACTCTGTGCGTTACGCGTGGCACGCGTCGCATTCCCGAGTGCGATGTCTATCATGGCCTGCGAGCGTTGCTTCCCTTCCTTTTCTTGTATGTCGCCGAGTGAGCGGAGCTGCTTGCTGGTTTCATTCTGTGATTCATAGCTCTGGTAACTGCTCAAGGCATTACCTGCTAATTGGACTGATGCTGCTACTGTTGAAAATCCCATGGACCTGAGTCTAGCAGCTCGACTCATACTATGTCCAGCGGAAGCAACGCAACGCGCGGTGAAAACCCCATGGTTTCCACCGCGCGTTGAAAGTATAAAACGAGGTCCGCCGCTTACTGCGACTCCTTCGCACGGAAGAGCTTCTCCACGTACTTCGCGATCATATCCACCTCGATATTCACCTGCGTGCCCACCGCACTCTGATGCAGATTCGTACGCTCCCAAGTATGAGGCGTGATCCAGAACTCCAGCTCCGTCTCGGCTATGATCTGGGCAATGGTCAGCGAGATACCGTCTATGGTGATGCTGCCCTTGTCGATGATGTATCGCTGGTACTCCGCAGGGATGCGCACGCGCACCATATGATCCTGCCCGACTGGTGTGATGCCTGAGATCTCGGCGATACTATCGACATGCCCCATGACGAAATGACCGCCGAAGCGTCCATTCCCGCCCATGGCGCGTTCGAGATTACAAATCTGCCCCTCCTTGAGCGAGCCGAGAGCCGTCACGCGCATGGTCTGGGTGAGAAGGTCGAACTCCACCTCAGTCCCCTCGATGCGATCCACAGTGAGGCAGCAGCCATTCACCGCGACGGAATCACCGAGTGCGAGTTCAGAGGCAAAGGGGATATCTATAACATAGCGCGCGCCACCCTCCACCGCCTGAAGGCGGAGCAGCTTGCCCGTGCATTCTACAAGTCCAGTAAACATAAGATGAAAGATGAGGATATAAAATACTCTTAAAGGAAGAAGAACATAAGGAACATGATAACGGTAGGGATCAGAGCCCAGCGCGCGAGCTGCAGCGCATTGATGCTGCTGAAATGCTTGCTCAGGATGGACTGCCCCGCGAGGTTCGGCGCATTCGCGATAACGGTCAAGCCCCCACCCGTGACAGCACCCGCGACGATAGCGTACTTCATATTATCCTGTAGATTCGGCACAGTACTCGCGAGGAAGGTCACCGCTGCATTATCATTAAAGGCCGTCAGCACACTGGCGAGAGCCATGGTCGGAGCCTCACCCAGCTCAGCGAGAGCCTGTAGCACAGGCTGCATCCACCAGCCCTGAGCACCACCGAGGATGAGCAGACCCGCGAGGAAAGTCCCCACGAGCAGCGGAATGCGCAGCGTCAGCGCCTCCTGATGGCGGCGCGAAATGCGATGGAAAATCACAAAGCCGACAAAGCCCAGAAGGAACATAGAAGGGTAATGCGCGTAGTACACCGTGTACACCAGCATCGCCACAGACAGACCATAGACCCAGAGTGGGATGGGCTTGGGAGCTTCCTTCTCCTCCTCGGGGCTCTCTGCGAGCAGGGCTGTACTCTTCTTCGCCAGCTCCTTGAACTCACCCTTAAACATCCAGTAATACAGCGCGTTCGCAATGAGAATACCCAGCATCGCCTTCCAGCCGAAGTTAAACATCATATGCTCCAGCGTCCAGTCCCACTTCCCTGCGACCATCACAATAGGGGGCGCGGCAAAATGCGTCAGCGTACCGCCGACGGACACATTCACAAAGAGCAGACCCAGTGTCGCGTAGCTGAAACTCAGGCTAGGCTTCAGCGAGTATATCTTCTTACTCAGGATGATGGCCGCCAGCGTCATCGCAGCAGGCTCTGTGATGAACGAGCCGAGGAATGGCGCGATCGTCAGCACGCTAAGCCACCAGGCGAGCGGAGTCTGCTTCCCGAGATTAGCCACATGCTGCAAGGAACTCTCGGCGAGTCGGTAAATAGGACGAGAAGCCGCGACAATCATGATAACCGCCACGAAAAGCGGCTCGGTGAAGTTCGTATCCAGCCCCACGTAATTCCCAAAGTCACTCCATGAATAATAAGAAGAGCAGACGAAGGCGAACGGCACGACCCACATGGCAAAGATGAGCTCGATCTCACCGAGTATATGGCAGATGCGCGCGCCCATCGTGTGGGTATCACCACCCTCGATGCCCTGCGCCTTCTGGCGTTCCTCTTCGCGGTGCTCCAGTCGGTGAGCCAGCTTCAAGAAGAGAGGCGCGAGGAAGGTATGAATGATAGCACCGAGGAAGACGAGGCTGGCTGCGAGATTAAAAGGATCTTGCCCGACGCGGAAGCAGAGCTTATCCCAGAGGTCGAGGTTTTCTTCGCCTCCAGCGTAGAGAGGCAGTGGGTAAGGAAGCTTGCTATACTTATCACCCTGCTGGGTTTGGGCATTTGTCCATGCGACACCCCCGGAGCTAGGCTCGGAAGAAGGAGCAGAAGTTGCGGTTTCAATCACTACTGATGAAGTAGGAGTAGACTCAGCAGATACCGTTGAAGCAAAGCTGAGAATAACGAGCATCTGAAGGCAGACAAGGAGTCGAATCAGACTGGAAACAGGTGCTATATTGTTCATGACTTGGGCGCATCATATCATAACTAAAGAGGACTGCAAAGTATAATCCATTTGTGAAACGTATCTATGTGAGCAAAAAGTCACAAAATAAACAGTCTGCGCACTCTGACTTCGGCATAGCGTCCCCTATGTATTATTACCTTGGCATCGCGGACATGGTATAACTATAAGGACAACGCCTCGTGCTCTGCGTGCGCGGCCTTGCTTGGGCTCTTCCCAACCCCGTCAAGGGCGTAGCCCTGCATCCCACTAGAGGAGCGAGCCTCCTCTGGACCTCCTTCTCGGTGCCAATCTTTTGTGTGAAGACCCTGTACAAGGAAACGAGGTTTACATACATCTCCCAAGCGCGGCTAGCCTACAGCACCTACTGAGGATCTACCCAGCGGCCATGCGACTTGATGAGCTCCACGAGCCTCTCCACCGCCTGATCCTCTGGTATACCTGTCTCTACAGGCTGATGACCGACATAGAGGTTAATCTTTTTTGGCGCACCTCCGACATAGCCGAAGTCCGCGTCACTCATTTCTCCAGGTCCATTCACGATGCAGCCCATGACCGCGATCTTCACCCCCTTCAGATGTCCTGTCGCTTCACGTATGCGTGCGACAGCCTCTTGGATATTATACAGTGTGCGACCGCATGAGGGACAGGAGATGTACTCCGTCTTGCTGATGCGCACGCCTGCTGCTTGCAAGACGTTAAATCCGAGATAGGCTGCTGCCTTCGCCTCCGTTTCGCGGCGGATGAGTACGGCATTCCCTACGCCATCACAGAGCAATGAGCCTATATTCACCCCTGCCGCCATCGCAGCACTGAGCTGCTGGTCTGCCACTCCTAAGGTGTCTTTTAAAAGGATGGGGAAGCGCGCTGGGATGCGCGCCGTGAGCAGGCGGAAGGCCTGCACGACAGGCATGTTCACGCCGTCTGCGACGGTGACGAGGCGGTTTTCCTCCCCCTCTAACGCGGCACAGGCGGCTTCATCGCGGGGGTCGAGTTCGAGGCAGTTGCAGTCTTCGTACGCGAGCTCAGGCATGAAGTCCTTCATCTCGGCAGCATCGAGGCTGTCGCAGGCGGTCGCAGGCAGCACGACGCGCACAGGCTCATTCCAGCCCACGCTCATCTCGCCGAGCGAGAGCACGTCAGCCTTGCGCTTCACGTAGCTGAAGGGGTCGAAGCAGTCGGGGGCGTTTACGCTGTCCTGTGTGCCATAGGCAGTAGGTGCATCAGGCTGGTAAGGAGATGCGAGTTCGAAGCCAGGCTTGATTTCATACACCGCATCCTCCGTTAGCGACACGCGCAGGGTGTCACCGATGCCATCGGAGAGCAGCGAGCCTATGCCCATCGCGCTTTTGATGCGGGCATCCTCGCCTTCGCCAGCTTCCGTGACTCCGAGGTGGATGGGGTAGTTCCAGTCCGCGCCCTCTTCCATCAGCCTCTTGATGAGGAGACGGTAGGCAGCGATCATGACCTTCACATTCGATGCCTTCATGGAGAAGACAAAATTGTGATAATCCAGCTCACGCGCGACACGGGCGAACTCCAGCGCGCTCTGCACCATGCCTTCTGGCGTGTCGCCGAAGCGGTTGAGAATGCGGTCGGATAGCGAGCCGTGGTTCGCGCCGATGCGCATGGCGCGACCGTTTTCCTTGCAGAAGAGGGCGAGCGGGGTGAAGGCCTCGCGTATGCGCTCCAGCTCTTCTTCATACTCTGCGTCCGTGTAGTCGCGGGATTCGAAACGTTTCTTATCGACGAAGTTTCCAGGGTTGATGCGTATCTTCTCCACCCACTTCGCGGCTTCCATCGCGGCATTCGGCTTGAAATGGATGTCGGCGACGAGCGGCGCATGGCAGCCAGCAGCACGCAGTTCGCGGGCGATGTGCTCGAGGTTTGCCGCGTACATCTTCGTCTGAGCCGTGAGGCGGATGATTTCGCAGCCCGCCTCGGCGAGCCCGAGGGCTTCCTTCACGCAGGCGGCGGTGTCGAGCGTGTCCGATGTCAGCATGGACTGGATACGAATAGGATTAGACGCGCCGATAGCGACAGATCCCACCATCACTTCACGTGATAGGCGGCGCTGGTAGCGATAGAGGTCGGGGCAATGCAGTTGACTCATAGGCTCAGTGTACTAGAAATGCGGTACGCATTCAAGCTTTCTCGTCAGGGCGTAGAAAAATGAACATGTAAGAATAAGCCTATTGCAATAGGCTTATTCTTACATCGCTTATTAATTAGTTTATACTTAGGATGAATAAAGTGGAAAATAAGAGAGTTGTGTCACTCATCTATAAAAATCACGCTCTTTAGCGTGTGCATTGCTTGCATTTTATAATACAAGTCGCTACAATGGGGGCATGAAGTTCTATGTCGTTGCAGGTGAGAAAAGCGGAGATAAGCAGGGAGCTCTCTTGATGGAGCAGTTACGCCTGCGTCAGCCTGAAATTGAATTCCACGGTCTGGGCGGAGAGCGCATGAATGCCCTCTCACCCAGCATAGAAAACTGGACAGAGCAGGCCGCGGTCATCGGCTTCATCGAGGTTTTCAAGCATATACGCTATTTCAAGAGCCACCTCGACCGCATGACGGAGCGCATCGTGGCAGAGAAGCCCGATGCTCTCATCCTCATTGATTACCCTGGCTTTAATCAGCGACTCGCGCAGCGCGTCCACGACCGCTGCCCCGAGACGAAGATTATCTGGTTCATCGCCCCCATGGTCTGGGCATGGCATAAGGGGCGTATCCCGAAGCTCGCCGCCATGCTCGATCTCATGCTCTGCACCTTCCCCTTCGAGAAAAAGCTTTTTGAAGACGCGGGACTGCGTACCGAGTTCGTCGGTCACCCGCTGGTCGACGACATCATCGCGCAGCGCGACCTCAGTCATAGGGAGGAAAAGCTCATCGGTCTATTCCCTGGAAGCCGCCGCCGCGAGGTAGAGCGCATCTTCCCCCTCTTCCTCGATATCATCAAGGAGGCGCAGCAGCAGCGCCCCGAGTGGAGATTCGTCTGCTCAGCGAGCTCACCCAAGATGGAAAAACTCATGGAACTCATGCGTGAAAAATCAGGACTCACCGCTGCCATCGTGAACATCACGCCTGAGAAGTACCATGAACTCATGGATAGATCACAAGCCGCCCTCGTCACGAGTGGCACAGCGACACTGGAAGCCGCGCTGCATCAGCTCCCCTTCGCGCTCGTGTATAAAGTACCCGCCCTCACTTACCTCATGGCGAAGCTGCTGCTGAAGATACGCTTCATCGGCATGGTGAACATCCTCGTCGATCGTATGGTGACGCGAGAGCTGATCCAGCATGATTTTACGGTAGAGAAGAGTCTCGATGCGCTCGATGAGCTGATGAATGCAGAGGGCCGTGAGCGTGTGATGCGCGAGATGCAGGAATCAGTCGGGCTGCTGGGGCAGGGCGGTGCAGCAGCGAAGGCAGCAGATGCCGTGATGAGTCTGTTTCCATAAGGTGAATAAAATGAGCTAAATACGAAGAGTTTATATCGAAGCGTTTCCCCCTTATTTCTTCCATTTAGTTGAACAGCTAGAGAATTGCGAGAGTAGCCCTATTTAAAAAGCTTGCATCTCGTTCGCATTCGCGCTATGCTCGTGCGCGTTACCATGGCCAACGAACACTTAGAGTACCTTGACAAGAATTACGTCTCTGATCCGAATGCGGACGGAGGTTTCTTCTTCACCACACTAGAGGCAGCCATTAATTGGGTGCATAAGACATCCATCTGGCCTATGCCTATGGGTACATCCTGCTGCGCTATTGAGTTCATGGCGACGGCTTGCTCCCGATATGATATTTCTCGCTTCGGCGCAGAGGTGAACCGCTTCGCCCCACGTCAGGCCGACTGCATGTTCATCTGCGGTACGATCACCTACAAGATGGCTCTCATGGTGCGTCGCATCTGGGATCAGATGGCCGAGCCTAAGTGGGCTATTGCTTGCGGTGCTTGTGCTTGTACAGGTGGTATGTTCCGCTCCTACTCAGTGCTTCAGGGTGTTGACCAGATTCTCCCTGTTGACGTGTATATCTCGGGCTGCCCTCCTCGCCCAGAAGCTCTCATCGAAGGTCTCATGACCTTGCAGAATAAGATCACAACGACGGAAAAGCCGCTTGATGGCTTCTTCTCCCAGCATGATCCCCGCCCTGCGAATCACGCCGATCGCCTTAATACCTCGATGAAGATAGGTGACTAGTCGCGAGTGCCTAGGTATTGCTCTTATTAGATTAAAAAAATCCCCCCATTTCCCATGCCCCTTCCCACACTTTTTGAACGCCAGCAGGCAGCCGCTGAGAAGCTCTGCGCACGCCACCCTGAGATCAGTAAGCAGGAGTTCCGCGGTGATTTCACCCTGACCATTCCTAAGGAGCTGTTCTATGACGCGATGCGCTATGCTAAGGAGGCCTGCGGCTTTGATATGCTGCTCTGCGTTTCCTCCGTCGACCGTGGTCTGGATGCAGAGCCTCGCTTCGAGTCGAACTACACGATCACACAGGCAGAAACGGGTGCGAATCTCCTCATCCGCGTCCTCATCGAGGAAGACAGCATGACGGTCGCTTCCGTCGAGCCCCTGTGGAAGGCGGCGAACTGGCTGGAGCGCGAGCAGTACGACATGATGGGCATCATCTACGACGGTCACCCCGATCTGCGTCGCATCCTCATGTGGGATGAGTACCCCTATCACCCGATGCACAAGGACTTCCCTGTCGAGGGTAAGCCTACTGAGCTCCCCGGTGTCGCCTTCACGGAAAAAGCCCCGATGCGCGGTGCGCCCTTCATCACACGCCCCGGTACGACAGCCGCAGAACGCGAGCCTCGCCAGCGTGGTTAATACAGCGTCCGCGTCCGTACAGACGATTTTTTATGATATAAGCAGCTTCTCGGCTGCTTATATCGCGCTAAGAAGCCAGCAATTTTTCACGGTAACCCCACACAACTCACACGGCTACAGTAACACATGGCACAGCTACCACCCGATCTCGACCCCAAAGTGCGCGCCCAAGCATGGGTAGGCGATGCGATACTCGCGCTCTATGTGCGTGAGTGGATACTATCCTTCCGTGGCGAGATAGATGGGAAACTCTTCATCGAGTTCACCAGTAACCAGTTCTTGCGCCTCCGTGGGAACGCCACCGCCGTAGAAGCCCAGATAGGCTGCATCTTCAAGAGCGACGGCCTCGAAGCCGCCTACGCATGGATAGAGCAGGAGCTGCGCCCCCACATGGAGACACGCCTGCGCGTGCTGCGTAGGCAGAAAGGCTGATGACTCCGCAGCCCCCCCCTATTCATTACCACTAACAAACTTTTCACTATATACCTCCTTTTATTACATTATCTGACTTGCTTGTCAGACAAGTAACTGCTAGTATAGCAAACACACGAGCATGAAACCACTCATCAAACTGGCGGAATCCCAAGACGCCGAAGGCATACTCTGGGAACTCTGGGAGCGCGACGGCACCCTCACCATCATGCAGGATGGCATCCCCTGCGCCTCATCCTTCACCCACGGCAGTGAAGATGCGATGGCTGAAGTAGCCATCGCACCCATCACACGCGCCACGCAGCCCATCGTCATGATAGCGGGGCTGGGGCTGGGCTACGGACTCGCAGAGGCCAGCCGCCTCATCAAGCGCGAGAAGGCCTCCTTCATCGTCGCCGAGCCAAACGAAGCCATCGTCGCATGGAATCGCGAGCATAGCGAAAATGCCGCCATCCTGAATGAAGACCCACGCGTCACCGTCGAGTACGCCTCGGCACTCGAGCTCTGCCAGAAGCGCACAGGCTCACTGCACGCCATCATGCTCAAGCACACCCACGCACGCTGCCCGATGAGCGTGCAGGACGCGCAAGCCTATTTTAATGCACTGAAGGGAGGCAGCCTCCTCGTCATCGCAATCGGCAAGACCGATAAGCGACTCGAAGGCATCCTCCGCCGCGCTGGATTTGAAGTCAGATACAGCCACGTCCCCGCCGCGTCTAAGGGTAAGCAGATGAAAATGCACACCCTCATCCTCGCGCGTCGCGGGCGCTTCGTCCCCTTTGCCCAGCGGGGCTCAGGGAAAGAAGCATAACAAACAAACCATTCATAAGCAAAAAATACAAACAATATCACGCCTCGTATCAGTTCGTTATACAAAATACTTGACAACTACGAGGTAAAACGCTAACCTTAATAACCACTATGACAGAACGTCGCATTGTAATCACAGGCATAGGCGCGGTATCCCCACTGGGAAACACCGCTGAAGAAACATGGGAATCGATGAAGGCCGGCAAGAGCGGAATCTCTCGCATCGAGAGCCTCGATACCTCTGCATTCGGCATCCACATCGGCGGCGAAGTGCGCAACTTTGACGCGACACCTTACTTCCGTAAAGATCCGAAGTCCGTACGTCGCACCGACCGCTACGAGCAGCTCGCGATGGCCGCTGCCGTCATGGCGATGGAAAACGCGAATCTCGACCCAGAATCTCCCGATCTCGACAAGGACCGCATCGGTGTCATGGTAGGCTCTGGCATCGGTGGACTCGGCATCCATGGTGAAAACTACGAAGCCCTCATCACGAAGGGACCACGCCGCGTCTCCCCCTTCTGCATCCCTTACATGATCACGAACATGGCCAGCGGCATGATCAGCATCGACTACGGCTTCGGAGGGCCAAACATGAGCATCTCCACCGCCTGCGCGACATCAAACCACTGTATCGGCGAAGCATGGCGCATCATGAAGTTCGGTGACGCTGATGTCATGATCTGCGGTGGCGCGGAAGCGACCATCCTGCCTATAGGCATCGTCGGCTTCGCGAATATGAAAGCCCTTTCTACACGCAATGATGAGCCAGAGCGCGCCTCCCGCCCTTATGACGTCGATCGTGATGGATTCGTCATGGGTGAAGGCTCCGCCATCGTCGTCCTCGAGACTCTCGAGCACGCCCAGAAGCGCGGTGCTACCATCCTCGCAGAACTCGTCGGCTACGGCCTGAGTGCTGACGCGTACCACCTCACCTCCCCCGTCCCCGATGGCGCAGGTGCGGCACGCTGCATGAACATGGCACTGAAGCACGCAGGCATGGAGCCTAGCGACATCCAGTACGTGAACACGCACGGCACATCTACACCACTCGGAGACATCTGTGAAACGCAGGGTATCAAGAAGACATTCGGCGAATACGCGACTAATGGTCTCGTCGTCAGCTCCACGAAGTCCATGACAGGTCACCTTCTCGGTGCTGCTGGTGGTGTCGAGCTACTCGCCTGCGTCATGGCTATCCGTGACAGCTTCGTGCCACCTACCATCAACGTCGACAACCAAGATCCAGAATGTGACCTTGACGTCTGCGCGAACGTAGGCCGCAGCATGACAGTGAATGCCGCTCTGAGTAACTCCTTCGGCTTCGGTGGACATAACGCCTCGCTCATCGTGAAGCGCTTCGAAGCCTAAGAAACGCGACACACACATCACATTTACACATGTTCCATGCGGCGGCAGGTAGATCACTACCAGCCGCCGCTTGATTCCCTAAAATCCCGCCCGCCCCGCGCCAGCAGCCCGCCCCCCCCTGCGATCCCCCTCCTGCATGAAAGCCCAAGATTACCCCCATGCCGTCAAGGAACTCATCACCCAGCTCAAGCGCATGCCGGGCATAGGCAGTCGTGGAGCGGAGCGACTCGCCCTCTGGTTCCTCCAGCAGGGGAGGCAGGAAGCCACCCATCTCGCAGATGCCCTCACCCAGAGCAACGAGCAGGTAGGCTACTGCCCCCAGTGCGGCTTCTTCGCGCTAAAAGGCGAGCTCTGCACCGCCTGCCAGACCCCTGAGCGAGCGCAGAACCAGATCTGCATCGTCGAGCAGCCCACGGACGTGCTCCCCATCGAACGCTGCGGCATCTACCGAGGACTCTACCACTGCCTCGGCGGGAAGATCTCGCCGCTCGACGGCGTCATGCCCGAAGACCTCGCCATAGAAGGACTCCTCGCTCGCATTAAGAAGCAAGCAGAGCAAGCCCAAGCAGAAATCATCCTTGCGCTTGGCAGCGATGTCGAAGGAGAAGCCACCGCCCTCTACCTCGCCGACCTCCTTGAGAAGCAGCACTGCCGCGTCACACGCCTCGCACAGGGCATGCCCGCAGGAGCAGGACTAGGGCATGCTGATGCCGTCACCCTCATGCGCGCCTTCGAAGGCAGAAAGCACTTCAGTGCCAGCGGTAGCGAAGAAAATTAACACACTCATACTTATACCATGGACACAAAATCAATTTATTACATCGACCGCTACACAGGAGAAACCAAGCGCGAGCAGGTACTCGGCGAAGCCGCCCTCCGCTGGGTCTATGGCACAGGGCTTGGAAAGCTCAGCCTCCATCTGCTCATCAAGCGCGGCATCTTCTCACGCCTTCTTGGCTGGATGAAGAGCCGCCCCGCGAGTAAGAAAGACATCCTCCCCTTCATCGAGCAGTACGGTATTAACATGGATGAAGCTGAGCTCACAGTAGACGACTACGCCCACTTTAACGACTTCTTCTACCGCAAGCTGAAAGCGGACGCGCGCCCCCTCTGCGGCGCAGGTGAAGTCGCCCTTCCAGCGGATGCGCGCCATCAGGCATGGCAGAACGCCTCCGAAATAGAGGGAGTCTTCGTGAAAGGGCAGAAGTTCGACCTCCCAGCCCTACTCGGCTCGGAAGAACTCGCAGAACGCTATGCAGGAGGCAGCATCGTCCTCTCCCGCCTCTGCCCCGTCGACTACCACCGCTTTCACTTCCCACTCGCGGGCACAGCACAGGCATCGCGGCGCATCGACGGCGCACTCGCGAGCGTGTCCCCCTACTGCCTACGCTCTAAACTTGCGTGGCTGTGGACGAACAAACGCGAACTCACCCACTTACAAACAGAAGAAGCAGGCGACGTACTCCTACTCCCCATCGGCGCGACAGGAGTCGGAGCTATACATCAGACCTACACTGCTGAGCAGCGAGTGGAAAAAGGTGATGAGCAAGGCTACTTCGCCTTCGGAGGCTCTACAGTCGTGAGCTTTTACCTGCCTAATCGCGTGAAAATCTCGCAGGATCTCCTCGACAACACCGCGAGGGGCTACGAGACCTACGCCCGCCAAGGCGATGTATTAGGCCGTATTATTCGCGAATAGCAAGCATGGAATAGATGCGTCTTTTTCATATAGATGCGACACATTAATGCGAGTCCAGATGGACGCGTGGCTATGGCAGGATGTAAGTACGGCTTCCGTGCGGGGAGTGCTTTGTGGATGCGCCCAAACGCCGTAAATTATCATCTAAGCTGCATAAAAAATCCGAAGCTGATAATTATGCAAGATCCCATTTATGTGACACTGTGTCACCCATGTATAAAAATCTGCATATTTAATGTGCTCATGATGAGTGAGAAATCTCGTGCCGACTAAGTCCAAAAAAAACCACCTCGCATCGCAGGAGGTGGTTTCTTTGAAAAATTAATCGTTTAGTTCGGCATATTGAGCTGATAGAGCGGCTTATTCGTCGCGTGGTCAATGATGGCAAACGCTTCGCGATGAATGGAAGGATCGGAGCGGAAGATGAGTCGTCCCGTACACTGACGCTCGAGCTCCATCAGGAGGCTAGAGTCTTCGTTCTTGAAGCGTGATAAGACATCACTGTTCACCACGATGACCATATCACCCGCACTTTCACGATGCTTCATGATCATGGCGCGTATCTGACGCTGGATCTCTACACTCATGGTCATGACGCTCTTGATGCGTCCGCGCCCATGACAGTAGGGGCAGTGATCATTCACATAGTCCAGCAGTGACTCGTTAATGCGCTGACGCGTCATTTCCATGAGCCCTATGGGGGTGATGGGCATGACTTGAGTCTTCGCCTTGTCACGACGCAGCGCTTCCTTCATCGCCTTGTACACAGCGAGCTGATCCTTGCGGTGCCTCATGTCGATGAAGTCGACGACGACGAGACCGCCTATGTTACGCAGGCGTAGCTGGCGGGCGATTTCCTTCGCAGACTCGAGGTTTGTTTCGAGGATGGTGCGGTCGAGATCCTTGTTCCCTTTGTTACGCCCTGTGTTAATGTCGATGGAGATGAGGGCTTCTGTTTCGTCGATGACGAGATAGCCACCACAGGGGAGCAGGACTTGGCGCTGGAAGGCTTCGTTAATCTGCTTCTGCACGCCGAGTTCTTCAAAGATGGGATTGCGCGTCGTCAGGTGCTGGATGTAGCGCTTCGAGCGGCGAGAGATGCCGCCTGCTATTTCCTGCATGCGCTGGGTGGTCTCCACATTATCACAGATGATGTAGTCGACGTTATCGGTGAGGAAGTCGCGTGCGGTGCGCTCGATGAGATCGGGCTCACGGTACACGGCGAGCGGGGCTTGGCGTGAAGCAGCCTTCTCCTCGACTTCGTTCCACTGCTGGAGGAGCATGGCGAGGTCGCGGACGAAGTGGCGGAATCGCTGCCCCTGCGCGACTGTGCGCATGATGATGCCCATGCCTTCTGGGACATTGAGCTTCTGCACAATCTTACGCAGACGCTGACGCTCCTTCGGATCGTCTATCTTACGCGAGATGCCGAACTGGTCGGTGAAGGGCATGAGGACGATGTAGCGTCCTGCTAGCGAGATGTTAGTCGTGACGCGTGGTCCCTTCGAGCTGATAGAGCCTTTTGTCACCTGCACCATGATTTCTGAGCCTATGGGGTAGATCTCAGGGATGTCTTTGCTGGTGATTTTCTTCTGCTTCTTCTTCGGGCGACCTTCGCGCTGTATCTCTTCGAGTGAAGAGTCGAGAGCGAGCGGGAGCGCATCCCAGAAGTGGAGGAAGGCGTTCTTCTCGTAGCCTATGTCGACGAACATGGCCTTAAGACCAGGTTCGATGTTTTTCACACGGCCTTTGAAGATGCCGCCTACGATGTTGTTTTCACCTTCACGTTCAATGCTGTATTCTTCAAGAACACCGTTTTCTAGTGTAGCGACACGGCGTTCGAGTTTTTCAGAATTGATAACGATGGTTGTGCCTTGCATGGGGTCGCATTGGCCAAACCCAAACAAGCGCTTTACGGAATGTATCATTTTAGAGATAAAGGACAAGATTAAATAAGTGGTTAAATTGAAACGTGTTTTCAATCGAGTAATACATGCACGCGAGCCATACCAAGTGCGTATCCGCGACTTAGATGGCTGGTGCTAGGGTCACTCAGGGGGAGGAAAATGCGTTTAGGGGAAAGATCTACCCTTTAGTCATCGAAGACTACTTCATTTTCCTGAAGATACTTGCCTGTTCCTTCGGCGACGGCACCCAGTGGGTCGTCAGCGATGAAGATGGGCAAGCCGGTCTCCTCGTGCAAGAGGGCACTGAGACCACGCAGGAGCGCACCGCCACCAGCCACGGTTATACCGCGGTCATAGAGGTCACTGGCGAGCTCAGGCGGACAATGGTCGAGCGTCTGGCGTACGGCATTGACAATGATATCGAGTTTATCCTGAAGGGATTCTCTGATTTCTTGTGAGTTGATGGTGACTGTCTTCGGGAGACCTGTTCCTCGGTCGCGCCCCTTGACATCCATCGTGAGTTCTTGCTGGAGAGGGTGTGCTGAGCCTATATTTGTCTTAATGTCCTCGGCGGTGCGAGGTCCAATAAGGAGGTTATGGGCTGCTTGCATGTGGCGGATGATGGTGTCATCCAGAGCGTCACCGCCACATTTTTCTGACTGGCTGTACACGATGCCAGACAGGGAGATGATCGCGACTTCTGTCGTGCCACCACCGATGTCTACGATCATGTTGCCGACGGGTTCTGAGATGGGGAGTCCGACACCTATCGCGGCGGCCATGGGCTCTTCGATGAGCTGGACGCGGCTAGCACCTGCCTTCATGGCGGAGTCTTCGATGGCGCGACGCTCTACCTCGGTGATCCCACTGGGGTGGGCGATGAGGATACGAGGTCCGCGGAGACGACGCTTCTGGCTCGCTTTTTTAATAAAGTAGCTGATCATCTGCTCGGCTACTTCGAAGTCGGCGATCACGCCTTCTTTCAGAGGGCGAATGGCGACGACGCTATCGGGGGTACGCCCCACCATGCGCTTCGCTTCTTCGCCGACGGCTTTAACGTGGTCACCCTTGATGGCTACCACGGAAGGCTCACGGAGAACGATACCTTGGTTCTTGATGTAAATCAGGGTGTTAGCTGTACCTAGATCGATGCCTATGTCGCAGGGATTCAGGAAGCTAATTTTTTTAAGAAATCCAAACATTTGTAAATAAAAGTTAATGATAGGTAACGAGTACTTCTCTCTGGTCATCTAGCACCCATCCGTTTCACGGGAATTGAGCCTTAACGCTATACGTACAGATAAAGATCGCGAATGTAAAAATATTCTACTCGTCCGCGAAATTATGAGCAATAAGTTTCGAGATGTCAAGGATAAAGCGCAGTATGACGATGGAAATAGCGCATTTTATTTCCGCTTCTATTTTCTGCTCCACTTTTCCCACCAGTCACGGTAGATCTGTGGGTGCAGCTCACTAGGGCGTACTTCGGATCGGTCGCTCCAGAATACGGCGGTATGCTGTACAGGGATCTTCATCTCCGCAAGATAAGCGTCAATAGCCGCCTTGTGCTCCAGCACGCGCTCGCGTGATGTGGAATGCACGACTCCCATGATCTGCGCGCCGCCAAACGCGTCTCCTCCGCTGCGCCAGTAGCAGTGTGTCATACAGATATGCTGTCCGCATAGTGCGCCAGCACGTTCTTCCCATCCCTGTGGAACAGTCCAGTGGAACAGTCCACTCGCTCCCGTGCCTGTGTGTCGGCTGCTGCGTCCCTGATGGTCGAGGAAGCAGGCAAAGCGTCCGATGACGCGTTTCTCATCGAGTGCCTGTGCGCGGGCGCAGAATTCCTCCGTGCTCAGCCCCAGCTCAGCGGCGCGGCGCGCCCATGGGTCATGGCAGAGTTCTTCGGGGAGGAGGCTTTCTTTCAGGCTGAGTAGCACGTCCCATTCCTGCTCATCGAGTGAGGGCTGGGCTGGTACTTGCATGAGGGGAAGATCAGGGAGTCTGTCACCGGGCTTCAGACCTGCGCGGCGTACGTGCCCGACGGCGAGGGCGAACATGCCGACAACTGGGAGGGGGACGACATCGGTCGCGCCGATGATGTCCATGAGCAGGGCGCAGTGCTCCTTCATCGTGCCTATGCCTGTGGGAACTTTCAGTGTCGTCCACAGTCGGTAGTCAGCACCGGGTGCTTGCGCGTCTTCGCAGTGGCGCAGCACGACATGTCCAGAGAAGGGGTCGTTCTCTCGCAGCCATGCGTAGGCGGCTTCGAGCTTTTCCTCGGGGAGCTGCCACGCGACGAGTGCTCCTTCTGCGAGGCTGGTGGAGAGCAGGGTCTGGCGTATGCGGCGCAGCATGCCTGCGGCGAGCATGGCTCGGAGGCGCGCGAGGACGAATTCTTCGCTCAGCCCTGTGCGCTCGGCGATGAGGGCGAAGGGGTGGCGGTGAAAGCCAGTCAGCTGGTCTTCTGCGACGCTGAGGATGCAGCGGTTGCGCTCATCACTGAGGTCTATGATGTCAATGATGCCTTCGTCAGGCAGGGTGGATGGACTCATGGGAGATTCTATACGACTGTACAGCTTACTGTGGATTGACGAATCCGCAGTGGGTGAAGAGGCTCGCGCCGTACTTTTCCTGCGCGGCGGCGGCGATGGCTTCTGCCTGTTCGAGCGTCTCGGTGAGCGCGTACATGGTAGAGCCAGACCCACTCATGAGGGCGGCGCGTGTGCCCGCCTGCTCCAGCAGCCAGTTTTTCATGAAGCCGAGGATGGGGAATTTTTCAAACGCAGGGCGTTCGAGGTCATTGTAGAGCTCGATGCCGTCTACTTCCTGCGCGTCGTAGTGGAAGCCGTCAACTGGCTTCGAGTCGAGGTATGCCTTGTAGGCGAGCGCGGTGGAGACGGCGAAGTCGGGCTTGAGCAGCACGATGGGGGATGTCCAGTTCTTCAGCTCGGTGACAGGGGTGACGATCTCGCCTCGGCCTGTGCAGCGGCTGGGGGCGGGGCTCAGGAAGAAGTTTGTATCGCTTCCGAGCTGGGCGGCCATGGCTTGCAGGGTCGCGTCGTCGTAGTTCGTGTCCAGCTGCTTGTCGACATAGAGCAGGGTGCTGATGGCATTACTGCTGCCGCCGCCGAGCCCTGCGCCGTGGGGGATGCGCTTCGTGAGGGTGATTTTTTGCTTCGCCTTACGTCCGTAAGAGGCTTCGAAGACGCGAATGGCCTTCATGATGAGGTTTTCTTCTCCTGTGGGGATGCTGGCATCGTCGCAGAGGATGGTGGTCGTGCGTGAGTTATGAAAATGGAGCTCATCGCAGAGATCGAGGCTGGCCATGAGGGTATCGAGCTGGTGGTAGCCATCTTCGCTTTTTCCGAGGATGCGCAGTGACAGGTTGATCTTCGCAGGTGAGGCTAGCGTGTTCATGCGGGCTAGTCTACAGAAATCAGCTCTGTGAGTCAAGGCAAGTTACTGATTCAGGCGGCGGATGATGACACAATTAGTGGCTCGGATGTAGAATAAATTATTGCAAGCTTATTAGAAAGTTGCTAGTTGTATTCTTCTATGAAGACAAAGTCACTCATTCTTACAGCTATGCTTGGCGCGACTGCCACGCTTTCCGCACAGGACGCACCAGCCGATGTCGTCCCTGCAACTGAAACTACACCAGCTGCCGAAACCGCGTCTGCACCTCTGAAGCTCGCCGACCTCGACCCTGCTGTCCGCGCCTACGCTCTGGAAGCCATCGCTCTCGCTCTTGAGGCGAACGCTACTTATTTCGAAAAGGCTAGCCTTGAAGAAATCCAGAGTGACCCCAATTTAAAGATGCTGCTCCCTCTCGTCGTGGGCATTTTCGAAAAGAACAGCACAGAAGCTCTCCCTGCTCCGATCAAGGGATTTGTAGATGAGTTCTCGGTGCTTGCTAAGCAGATGTATGATGAATTAATGCTCACTGATTTAGAAAATGATGGTGCTATTGACACCGTCATGGCTAAGTACGAAGCCCCAGCTATGGCTATCGTGCAGAAGTACCCAGAAGCCGTCGCGCTCGGTATGCAGATCGCGGGTTCTCTGGAAAGCCTCAGTAAAGAGCTCGAACTCGACTCCATCATCGGGGCTCTTGTCGCCGCAGGTATGCAGTCCGCTGGCGGTGAAGCACCGAACCCCAAGGATATCGCGCCTATTTTGCGTGACGCTGCCACAAAGATGCGTGCGAAGAAATAACTCTGTATAACAATTGATAAAAAGCATCACAGATCGCTGTCTGTGGTGCTTTTTCACAGTCAGTGCTGACAGAAAATACTCGCTACATGAGAATCTTTTGCTTGCAAGCTGAATCGAAAACTGCTATTTGTATCCTTCTATGAAGACAAAGTCACTCATTCTTACAGCCATGCTTGGCGCGACCGCCACGCTTTCCGCTCAGGACGCACCTGCAGAAGTCGTACCAGCGACTCCTCTCGTCCCTGCAACTGAAACTACACCAGCTGCCGAAGCCGCACCTGCCGCTCTGAAGCTCGCTGACATAGATCCTGCTGTCCGCGCTTACGCTCTTGAAGCCATCGCTCTAGCTCTTGAGGCATCCGCTTCTTATCTCGAAACAACCGATCCTGCAAAATTACAGGAAGAGCCCAGCCCTCATGAAATCATTCCTCTCGTCATGGGCATCCTAGAGAAGAACAGCACAGAAGGTCTCCCCGCCCCTATCAAGGGCTTCATGGATGAGTTCATCGTGCTTGCTAAGCAGGCGTCTGCTGAATTAATGACCATCGACGCCGCCGACGAAGCAGCAGCTGAAGCTGCCATGGCAAAGTACGAAGCCCCTATGATGGCTATCGTGCAGAAGTACCCAGAAGCCGTCGCTCTCGGTATGCAGATCGGCAACTCTCTGGAAAGCCTCGGTAAAGAGCTCGGACTTGAGCCTGTCATCGGTGCTGTTTTCGCAGGCATGTTAGCCGCTAGCGAAGACCCAGCTAAAATCAAGGAAATCGCTCCAATTCTCCGCGGTGCTGCTACAGGGCTTCGTGCGAAGAAGTAACTCTTTTTAATAACTAATATAAAAGCACCACGGCTCGTCGGCTGTGGTGCTTTTTCGCTGTTGGTGACCTTTAGGTGATGACATAATTACCTAGCGATATGAGTGTCTTTTGCTTGCAAGCAGGCGCAAAAGCTGCTATTTGTATTCTTCTATGAAGACTAAGTCACTCATTCTTACCGCCATGCTGGGCACGACCGTCACGCTTTCCGCGCAGGACGCACCGGCAGAAGTCGTACCAGCAACTGAAGCGACTCCTGCCGCACCCGCCGCCGAAGCCACGCCTGCTAGACTGAAGCTTGCCGATATCGATCCTGCTGTCCGCGCTTACGGTATGGAAGCCGTCGCCCTCGCTCTTGAGGCATTCGCTACGTATCTCGAAACGACAGATCCTGCCAAATTTCAGGAAGAACCCGATCACAAGGTGCTCGTTACGCTCGCCATGAATGTCCTCGAAAAGAACAGCACAGAGGGGCTACCCGCTCCGATCAAGGGATTCATGGATGAGTTCATCGTGCTTGCCAAGCAGGCATCAGCTGAACTCATGCTCATCGCCGCAGGCGACGATGAAGCTCTCGAAGCTGTCTTGGCTAAGTACGATGCCCCCTTAATGGCTATCGCTCAGAAGTACCCGGAAGCTGTCGCTCTGGGTATACAGATCTTTTACTCTATGGAAAACCTCGGCCTGGAGCTCGGACTAGAGCCTGTCTTCGCTGCGTTTTTCGCAGACATGATGACTCCTAACGAAGACCCAGTTAAGATCAAGAAGCTCGCTTCTACTTTTCGTGAGGCTGCAACGGAAATTCGTGCGAAGAAGTTAAAAAATTAAAAAATATTAATATAAAAAGTTTACCCTGCGGCCTCATCTATTTTAAAGCTTGTATGTATAAGCTTTATCATGTACTTTTTAAGATATCCTACGATGTGTCTTAAAATTCTCAAATCCATCTGCACGCTCCTGCTGCTCGCCTTCGCTGTCTTCGCCATAGGCTTGACTGTCCATCAGTGTCGTGAATGGCAAAAGCCCAGTGAAAATGTGCAGGGCTGGCACTATGCGGACTGGATGGGTTTTGTCGCTAGTCCTGCGCCATCTACGGAATGCTACTCAGCAGAGCAAGAAATCATCGCATACTCTCTGCTGCCCTCAAAGCTCTGGCTGGAGTTTAATAGCGAGGCTTTCGGTCTCCAGCCCACCGAGCCCGATTCTCAGGATAAGGCTATTCTGCAAGCTGCCATCGCAGCCGCGCCTGATGCGGGGAGTGTCGCTCGTCATGCGGATTCATACCTCTTCTCTCGTAGTCACGCGGCTTGGGATTTCTCCCGCCGGCGTGGGGATGCTCCTCGTGTGCCTACTTTTGCGTATAATCGCGAGGCGAATCATCTCTTCGTCTACTTCCGCCCGAATGAGTGGGATCTCTCCTGCTTGAGGCCTGTCGTCGTGCCCGCTCTCCTGCGTACGGAGTTAAAACATGAGGCTTTTGAATACAAGCTTATGAATCTTGCGGAAGTCGTGGTTGTCCCCCTCCTTCCCTCTATCCTCGCAGCGGTAGCGATGGCTGTCGCGCTCATGTGGGGCATACGCAGCTCAAGAGTTCGCATGCTGTGGTTCTTCTTCTGGGTCTATGGCTTTATTCCTCTTGTCATCTACTATACCCACTGCTGGCTGAGCTGTTATCAGCCAGCCTACTTGGGATTAGGATTTGGTATCATCATCTATCCTGTCATGAATGCCCCAGCCTTCTTCATGTCGCTCATCTGCTACCCATTGATAACGAGGATATGGAGCAAGAAGTGGAACTAATTCCGTGTCTTCTCTGCATGACGCTTTCGCGTTTTCATCGGAAGATAACAGTCGCGCTTCGCGCGTGGTGATAGGAGCGTCAGTTTCTGGCGCGGATGCCATGCTGGGTTTGCATGGCGGGCGTGTGTGGCTGCCGCTTACGATGAAACTGACGCTGCCATGCTCTGCGAGCATGGCTTTTCTTTCTGGGCTCTGCCCAGACCCGGCAAGGACGCCGTCCTTGCATCCTGCCAGAGGAACGAGTCCCTCTGGACTCCCATTTAGGTGTTGCTTATGGGTATTGCGTCACCCATATATAGAAAACAAACAGCTTAATGTGCTTATTATGAATAAGGTTATCTTCGACCTTTATAATGCCGACGAAGTCAGGGAAAGTGTCGCGCTACCGCTTACGGTGCGATGAGTCGCGGGTTCGGGTTCAGCGTGACATCTGCCATGCCTGTGGCGGGGGCGTTCCCTGTAGGTGCGCAGAAGGCGTAAAGCGTGGATACCAGTGTGGCGCGTATGTGCTGGATCTCGTGCGCTTGGTTTAAGGAGAAATGGAAGAGATCATGGAAGAGGTCGGCTGCCGAGCGTATCCTCTCATCGAGGATGGCGAAGTGGCGGTAGCCTAGCTCATAGAGGCGGCCAAGCTGCGTTTGGCTCAGATTCCCTCGCTTGCCCTGCAGGGTGTGGGAGAAGTTCAGGCAGCTGGTTCGCTGCTGGAGTTCCTGTATGGCGAGGCGTACGTCGCTCTGGTAGGGGTGCTCGCGGCGTAGGGCTAGCTGCTGGAGGTGCTCGCGGCGTAGCGGGCAGGTGGCGATGCAGCGGTCATTCGCGATGATGATGTAGCGCGCGGCTTCGGTGGCAAGGGGGCTGTAGATCTCGGTGCGTGTCGCGTCTCGGGGGTGGAGGGCGACGCGGTCGTACTGCTCGCTGAGTTTCTGGTAGAGGCTCGCGCTGCGCTTCTGTCTCTCTGTGTAGATGCGGTTCGGGTGTGCGTAGAGTGGCAGGCGGGGGAAGTGCTGGCGCAGGTGGTCGCGCAGGGCATCGCTTGCTATCCACAGGCTGTTGAGCGGTGAGTGACTCAGCTCATGGACGAGTCCTATGCCGTAGTCATCGTCGAGGTGATGCTCGGGGATGAAGGCATTATCAAAGACGAGGCTCACAGCTATGCCCGCAGCATTGTATTCTCTGATGCGTCTGACGAGGAGTCCGTCAGGGATGAGTGCACGCTGTCCGAGCCAGTCGAGTGACCAGAGGCAGGGAGGGGTCGCGGTGATATGGCGTAGCTGGCGGGGTGCGAGGTACTGCTTCAGGTACTCATGCAGTGCCATGAGCTCGTCGTCGAAGCGTAGGCCTCCGCCGACAATCCACTGCGCGTCAGTGAGCGGTTCTAGTAGTTTCGTGAGAATGCTGGTGTCGAATTCAGTACTCATAGGATGGAGGGGGGATACAGGGGTTATCATCCGTGGTGGTAGCTCTCCCAGAAGAGCTGCCGTATGCTGTGCATGGCAGTTTCATTTACGTCGTCGCAGCGCAGCAGCAGGCGCATGAGGTCGACGAGGTAGGAGACGGCGTTCACCATGCCACGCCCCTGTACCTTGAAGTGGCGGAAGCCGAGGTCGTGCAGGGTGGCGATTTCGTCATGGCTGAGCGCGAGCGTACCCTGTGTGGGGTGGAGGAGCATCTGGTAGATGCTGCTGCACTTGTTCTTCGCCTGTAGCTCGGCGAAGGGATTATCATCATAGCCGAGGTAGTCGAGTGACTTCGCGCTGAGGTGCTTGTAGTGGAGGTGGCGTATGGGGCATCCGCGTATGCAGTACTCATTAATCAGGGCGATGAATCGCTCGGGCTCGGGTAGCGTGGCGAGAAAGTCTGTATCGTACACGTCGTCGGGGTGCAGCATGACGAGGTCGAACTCGTTGAGGTAGCGCTTGTAGAGATCGAGTTTCCCCTTTCCATGATCTTTCGTGATCTTGAGGATGGAGGAGATGCGCTGGAGGTGGGGGTAGTGCTGCTTGATATGAGCATTAAGCAGATCGCTGCTGATGATGACTCCGTTGTGCGTGTGAGCGTCCTTGCGGTTGAGCGCGTCGCAGTAGTCGTTTGCGATCTTGTTATTGATGTGCTCTGATGTCAGGATGGTGTTGCTCGCGGTGAGCAGCACGCTCATGCCGCGCTGTGCGTAGCCTCGGAGGGCTGCTGCATGCGAGCCGTGGGGGATGATCTTCCCCGGCACGCGTCCGCTGTTCCAGATGAGGGCGGGTGAGCCGTGTACGTAGGCGATGAGTTTCTCTAGTCCGAGTACTTGCTTGCAGAAGTCATAAAAGGCTTGGATATCTCGGTCGAACATGAACGCGCCAGATATATCCCATATCGCGCGCGGCCATCGAGGAGCTATATAAGAGGATGCCGTGTCCATAAGAATAGGGACAAAATAACAAATACCCTCGCAGTTGTCCAGTACTTTTTTATTCTAGCAGAAAGTGACATAAAGATGAAACTTAGCTCAGTATGACATGAATACCTTGTTACTTCTCCTCGTCTTTGTGGGCGGGGTGGTCGCTATCGACGACAGAGCTATCGAAGAGCGGTCTGTAGGCTGGCAGCTGCCAGTTCAGATACACGGCTGCCATGCGCATACTGAAAATAACGAGTACTGAGCCGAAGTAGCTCAGCCAGTGCGGGCTCTGTATGGCCTGAAGGATGAGGTAGAGTATGCTGCCTAATGCGGCTGGTGTCGCGTAGAGTTCACCAGGGCGGAAAACGAAGGGGACATTCCCCGTGAGCACATCGCGTAAGATGCCACCAGCGACCCCTGTGCATGTGCCCATGACGACACAGACGAGCGGATCTGCTCCCGCGAGCTGCGCCTTCGATACGCCAATGACGGTGAACAGTGCCATCGCAAAGGCATCCGCGACGCGTATCGTACCCACAGGGAGTGTGAAGAAGCGTGTGAGGAAAAACACCACCAGCGACGTGCCTGCTGAGATGTAGAGATAGACGAAGCCACTAGCTATGGTCCAGTACACGCGTATAGGCTCTCCCGAGATGCTGTGATGTCCGCTGAGCATGATGTCACGCAGGGTGCCTCCGCCGAGCGCGGCTATCGTCCCGCAGCATATCACACCGAAGGCATCCATGCGCACGCGCGACGAGGCGGTCGCCCCTGCGACTGAGCCCGCGACGGTGGCGATGATGGTGCAGATGAAGAAGAGCCAGTGCTCGTGCCATATTTCCGTTTCTTGGAGTAGTTGTTTAAGGGTTTCTTGATTAAACATCGCGTTTTCTTAGTGGGAGGGGTGGGAGGGGGTGGGCTGTGCGGCTTCGGCTTCCATTTCTAGGGAGCGTGCGTGGGCGGCGCGGAGGACATCTTGCCAGTGATCTTTGACACGGAGAGCGTGGAGCTTCCTGAGCGCGGCTAGGGTCGTGCCGTTCGGGGAGGTGACGGCGTTTCGGAGGCTTTTGGGGTCTTGTCCGCTCTCCTGCTGGAGGAGGGCAGCTCCTCGCATGCTCTGACTCGCCATGCGCAAGGCGAGCTCGCGGGGTATGCCTAGCTCTTCACCTAGAGCCGCCATGCTGTCGAGGAGGTCGAAGAAGTAGGCAGGTGAGCTTCCTGACAGGGCGATGAGTCCGTGGATCTGCGCTTCATTTTCTAGCTCCACGACGAGTCCGGTGGGGCGTAGTAGCTCCTGCACCTGCTCCATGTCGTCATCCTGCACGCCTTTTCCTCGGATGAGGGCGGTGACACCTGCGCCGACGCGCACGGGGGTGTTTGGCATGGCGCGCATGAGGCGCGTTGTTGAGTCTGCTGAGAGGCAGCCTTCCATGCTGCTGAGGCTCACTCCTGCTGCCAGTGAGACGATGAGCGGAGACGGTGCTGAAAGGCGCGATTCGAGCTGCGTGAGCAGGGGGAGGAAGTCCCATGGCTTCACACCGAGTATGACGATGTCCGCCCCTGCCGCAGCGCGACAGGCATCCTGCTCGACGGTGACGGTGCAGCTGTGCATGCGCAGCTGCTCAGCAAGGAGCTGTGCCTTTTCGGGGCTGCGGTTGCACAGGCTATATTCGACATGGCGTGCGGCTTCGGCTATCCCAAGAAGGAGAGCCGATCCCATGTTTCCACAGCCTATTAAGCACACGCGCATGCCAGCATTGTAACGCAGCGCGTCACCATGTCAAGCAGGCTTTTGACTGAATATAAAAAAGCATCCCCCCACTCTCTAATCCTGCTCTCTAATATGACTTTATTTTGCTTGACCTCTCGGTGCATCTACGCTACAGTGAGCGGGATTTCTCTCTATCTCTAGTAGGGGGATCAGGAAGTGAACTTTCCCATCATTATGAAACTACGAATTACTGTTCTCAGTACAGTTAGCTCCTTGGTATTGATTTCTTGCGAGTCTAACAACACAGGCGACTACGCCTTTAAACCTAACTCTTATCGCGTCGCCGCGGAGCAGTCCGTGAGCGATGGATACTGGGATAGACCTGCGAATGCCACGGGCGCACATAAGATCATCGTCGACATCGCCATGCAGAATGCGAAGTACTACATAGGGGACACCCAGGTAGGCTACACCATGGTGTCCACAGGCAAGGAAGGGAAGCAAACTCCACGCGCCACATACAAGGTCCTGTCGAAAGACGTGGATCATCGCTCCAGCAAGTACGGAAAAGTGGAGGATGCGAATGGGAATGTCATCATGCCTGTGTTCGTCATGGGTGAAGATACGATGCCCGCTGGCGGAAAATTTATCGGCTCGACTATGTTCTACGGTCTTCAGCTGAACTACACAGGCATCTGGATGCACGAGGGCATCGTCACCTCGGCACCTGAGAGTGCTGGCTGCATACGCGTCCCTACAGAGATGGCAAAAATCTTCTTTGATAACATCCCTGTCGGCTCCGTCGTCATCGTTCGATAAAAAAGCTCTCCCCCCAAAAAAACACACAAATACATGAAACACATCACACGCCTTAGCTGCATGCTCTCCGCTTGCATGCTTCTTTTCAGCTCCTGCTCCGAGCCTGATCTCAGCTCAGAAGAGCACGCGCTGCGAGTCATCGCTCAGCATCCTGCTGACAGCTTCGAGTACTTCGTCACGCAGCAAAACTATCCCACATCTCCCCTCATTTACTTCAATGATAAGCTGCTGCGCCAGACTTCATCGAAAAGCCCCATCTACATCTGCCTCTCCCAGCAGCGTGCACGCCTGTATGTGAAAGGTCAGGTCGCCGCCGACTGGCCTGTATCCACAGGCGTCGGTAGCCGCGCCACCCCTACAGGTAGCTACCGCATCATTGAGAAGAAGGCCGACCACGCTTCCACACTCTGGGGTCGTCTCTATAACTCTGAAGGCAAGGTCATCAACCGCGATGCGAACGCCACACAGATCACCATCCCCGAAGGTGGTAAATTCGTCGGCTCAGCCATGCCCTACTGGCAGCGTCTCACATGGGATGGTATCGGCATGCACATCGGACGCGTCGTCCCAGGTCGCAAGCTCTCCCATGGCTGCATACGCATGCCTCGTCAGGCTGCATCGAAGATGTTCGCCCTCACGACGCTGAACCGCACACGCGTCCACATCGTCGAAGGCGTAGAATCCGAATTCCCGAAGAACGCTCACTCTGCCATGCATGCCCAGCACATCGTGTCGAACTACCGCAAGTACGCGGCTGACTACGCGAAGAAGCATGGCGCAGACGAAGACGTGGAGCTAAGCGAAGTCTTCATTCTCTCACAGGCGAATCTGGCAAACCAGCTCCCGTCCAAGAGCGAAGTCGAGCACATCGAGCTGCGCGAAGACGCTCTGGACAAGCCCGAGCTACATCCTGCTGCCGCGATGAATGTCACACTGGATGTCTCTGATAAAAAGAGCAGCACGAGCAGCGAAAGAAAGAGCGGTTCTGCACGCATCATCAATCGCTAATAGCGGCTATCATTAAAAATTAATCTCAGATGAAGAGCCCTCCAGGGGATCTTGCGAAATTAGCAGCTTCGGATTTTGCATGCAGTTTGGATGATAATTTACGGCGTTTGGGCGCGCATAGCGAGCTATGTAAGCCCAAAAAGCTGTAAATTCTCGCCAAAATGCGGCAAAAGGCGTGCTGTTTCGCTCATTTTCGAGATCAACATTTTACTCAGACTAGTTTTGCAGGTGCCCTCCACTCGGGGGCTCTTCATTTTTTTGCTAGAAAATCTAAAAATTGTGTAGATTTTCCCCCTTAAATTTTGTACTCTTACAGAGGAGAGTGTATACCCAGCTCGCAGCCTTTCATTATTTATGTTGAAAAAAATCATTTTAATAGTCATCCTCCTCGCCTTAGGCGTAGGTACTTGGTTATGGTGGAATCAAGAAGAAGAAGCCCAGATCGTATTCTCAACCGTCCAGATGCAGAGGGGCGATTTCGTCAATAGGGTACAATCCACAGGCACACTAGAGCCGAAGGAACTCATCCCCGTCGGTGCGCAAGTCACAGGGGAAATCCTCGAACTCGGTCTCGATACAGAGGGAAACACCGTGGACTACGGCAGTCAGGTAAAGGCAGGGCAGCTGCTTGCACGTGTCGATGATACGCTCGTCGAGCTCTCTATCCAGTCCTCCGAAGCCAGCGTCGCGCAGGCAGAGGCAAACATCGCCTCCGCAAAGGCGAATATCACGAAGTCCGAAGCCGCCATCGTGCAGGCGAAGGCGAATAAGGATAAGGCGAACCGTAATCTCGAGCGCGCGAAGCAGCTCGGTGTAGGCGAAGCCCTCTCCGAAGTCACCTATGATGACTACCTCACCCAGTCGGAGAATGCCGATGCGGCATACCTCTCAGCACTAGCACAGCTCGAAGTGTCAAACGCCAGCCTGAAGCAATCCGAAGCCCAGCTCACCAGCGCGAAGACGAACCTCGCCCGCGAAGTACGTAACCGTGAGTACACCCGCATCAAGCCCCCTGTCGATGGCACCATCATCGTGCGTCAGGTGAACATCGGTGAGACTGTCGTGAGTAGCATGAGCACCTCCGTGCTCTTCCTCGTCGCCCATGACCTGCGCGAGATGGAAATCTGGGCGAGTGTGAACGAAGTAGACATCGCACACATCAAGAAGGGGCAGAAGGTCGTCTACACCGTCGATGCCATGCCGAATGAAGAGTTCATCGGCACGGTGAACAAGGTGCGACTGAACGCCACCATGAGCTCAAACGTCGTGACCTACATCGTAGAAATAGACATCAAGAACCCCGAGCTACGCCTCCTGCCCTACATGAGCGCGAATGTGAACTTCATCGTCAATGAGCAGAAAGACGTGATGCTCGTCCCCGATGCCGCCTTTGAGTTTACCCCACGCGCCGAGCTGATCAACCCCGCCGCGAAGGCTGCGATGGAAGAACGCCGTGCCGCACGCGGAGAAGGCAAGGGCGCAGAAGGTGAAGGCAGGGGATCTGCACGACCTGCACGCGGGAAGGGACAGGGACAGGGCAAGCCTGACAAGAACATCGCCACCATCTGGAAGATGGCGCCTAACGAGACCGTCATGCCTGTGCGTGTGATACGCGGTGAATCCGATGGCTCACGCTCCATCGTCACCCTCCTGCCTGATCAGGAGCTCACCCCAGAAGACAAGCTCGTCACAGCAGTAAATTACATAAACCCAGAGGGTGGCAGCGCGAAGAAAGGCTCAAACCCCTTCGGCATGGAGCGTCCCAAGAAGCGTGAACGCGGCACAGGTCAACCCAAGTGATAGAGACAGCCGACGCTATGATTAAACTGCGCGACATCACGAAGGTGTACCACCTCGGTGAGATCGATCTCCCTGTTTTGAAAGGGATATCACTGGAGATCAAGGAGGGAGAGTTCGTGTCACTCACTGGAGCATCAGGCTCGGGAAAATCCACGCTGATGAACCTGCTGGGCTGCCTCGACCACCCGACAAGCGGCGAATTCTACATCGCAGGGAAGGACGTGGCGAAGTACAGCGTGAATGAGCGCGCGAAGCTGCGCAATGAGCGCATCGGCTTCGTCTTCCAGAACTTTAATCTCCTCGCCCGTACGACAGCTCTGGAAAACATCATGATGCCAGCGAACTACGCGCACCCCGCGCGCAGTGCTGCCGAGATACGCGCCCACGCCCTTGAGCTCGCAGAGCTCGTCGGGCTCAGTGATCGCCATCACCACACGCCAGCTCAGCTCTCTGGTGGACAGCAGCAGCGCGTCGCTATCGCACGCGCTCTGATTAACAATCCTAGCATCCTGCTCGCGGATGAGCCCACGGGTAACCTAGACTCCACCACCTCGGTAGAAGTCATGCGCATGTTCCGTGAGTTGAACAGGGAAAAGGGCATCACCATCATCATCGTCACCCACGACCCGAAGACCGCCGCCTACACCGACCGCGCGATAAACATGGTCGATGGACTCATCGCGGAGGGGATCGCATCAGAACTGAATATAGAACTATCAAAATGAAGCCTTGGGTACTGTTTTTAACCTGCCTGCGCGCCTTGACGCGCAATCCCATGCGCGCCACACTCACCGTGCTCGGTATCGTCATCGGTATCGCCGCCGTGGTCGCGATCTCTGAGATAGGTGAAGGCTCGAAGAAGCTCGTCGCAGATCAGGTCGCCTCCCTCGGAGCAGGGAAAATCATGGTCTGGGGTGCATCCACACGCACCGCAGGTGTCAGTTCTGGTAAAGGCGGTCGCGCCTCCATGAGACCCGGAGATGCCGAAGCCATCATGGCTGAAAATGGTGATGTGATTAACTTCGCCACCCCAGTCGTGCGCAGTAGCGGTCAGGCCATCGTCGATGGCGTGAACTGGAACCCCGGCAGCATCGTCGGTGGTAACGAGCACTACCTCACCATTGATAACTGGGAAGTAGCCTCGGGGCGTAACTTCGATAAGGACATGGTCGATAAGTCCGCTCGCGTCTGCCTCATCGGTCAGACCATCCAGAGGGAACTCTTCGGCGATCAAGATCCCATCGGGAAGGATATACGCGTCCGCGATGTGCTCTTCACCGTCATCGGTACTCTAAAGGAAAAGGGCGCAGGTCATAATGGGAACGATCAGGACGACGTCATCATCTTCCCATGGACGAGTGTTCGCATGCGTCTGCAAGGCTCACCCAGTGTAGCACAGATGAGCGAAGTCACCGCGAAGGCGAACAAAGGCGTGAGCGTGCGTAATACCTATTCCGCCACAGGTGTGAATTATTACCCAGGCATAGACATCCAGCCCTACGCGAATGCGCCCCACCCCCTGCGTACGAAGACGGTAGACTTCGTGATGTTCCAAGCGAAGGATAAGGAAAGCAGCACGGCTGCTATTAACGCCGCCGCTCCCATCCTGCGCCGCCAGCATGGGCTGAAGCCTGGGCAGATAGACGACTTCGATGTGCGCGACAGTGCGCAGTTCACAAACGCGCTGACGAACATGACAGAAGCCATCAGTACCCTGCTGCTCATCGTTGCCATGATTTCCCTCGTCGTCGGTGGTGTCGGTATCATGAACATCATGATGGTCTCCGTCACCGAGCGTACACGCGAGATCGGTCTACGCATGGCCGTCGGAGCACGCCCACGCGACATCATGGCGCAGTTCCTCCTAGAAGCGGTACTCCTCTGCATCGTCGGTGGCATCATCGGCATCATCCTCGGACGCGCCGCCTCCGTCATCGTCAGCGCGGAGCTGGGCTGGGTCACATCCATGTCGGTAGATGCGATCATCCTCTCCGTCTCTGTTTCTGTCTTTATCGGCCTCGTCTTCGGCTGGTATCCTGCGTGGAAGGCCTCCCGCATGGACCCCATCGACGCGCTGCGTCACGAATAATACCCCCACTTTTTTCGATCATCCATATGACTTCTTTTTCTAAATCCCTGCTCCCCCTGCTGCTCCTTGCACTGAGCCAGACTTCCTGTAGCCTCGGCCCTGACTTCATGGGCGCAGATGCCCCTGAACTCCCTGCGACCTGGGTGAACGCCATGCCTCCTGCCAGTAAGGACGGAGATCTGGCACGCTGGTGGCAGCAGTTTGGTGACAAGCAGCTGAACAATCTGCTAGAAACCGCCTTCACGAACAGCCCCGACATGATTAATGCTGCGCTCGCGATCGCACAGGCAGAGTCAGGCCTGCGCAGCACACGCTCCAGCCTCTTCCCCAGCCTCTCTGGCAGTGCAGGCGGTACGAATCAGGGGAACTACGACACCTCTACCTCCCACGGTCGCTGGACAGGCGGGCTCTCTGCCTCATGGACACCCGATATCTGGGGAGCGACACGTCGTGAGGTAGAAGCGAGCTTCGCCTCACTCGGCTCGACAAAGGCCGCCGCCGATGCGACGCGCACGGCTCTCGCCTCACAGATAGCCAGCGTGTACTTCCAGTGGATCACCGCGAAGGAAAATCTCCGCATCGCGCGTGAGCAGCTCGAATACCAAGAGCGCACCTACAATATCGTCGTTCAGAAAAAAGCCGTGGGCATGAGCGCGCGGCTAGATCTGGAAGGCGCACGCGCGACCATCGCCTCCACACGCTCATCCATTCCACGCTATGAGGCGAATATTCGCAGCTACGAGAGCAGTCTCGCGCTGCTGCTGGGAACGACAGTCGATAAGATCGCACTCGTCATGCCACGCCCCTCTGTTTATAACAAGATTCCTCGCGTGCCGACGAACCTACCCGCTGACCTCCTGCGCCGCCGACCCGACATCATCCGTGCGGAAAATCAGCTGCATGCCGCTACGGCGCGCATCGGTGTCTCCGTGGCGAATCTCTTCCCACGCATTTCCCTGACAGGCTCGACATCCGCAGGTGCGAGCAGCGACTTCGCAAACTTCTTCTCCAGCGCTGGCTGGAGTCTCGGCGCGAGCGTATCGCAGACCCTGCTGAACCGCACAGCCCTGAATGAGTCGGTGAACATCGCGGAGATCCAGCAGATGAGCGCCGCGCAGGATTACCGCAAGACCGTGCTCGCCGCCTTCGCGGAGGTAGAAGCGTCACTCATCACCTACGCGCAGCTCACACGCCAGCTCCCCGAGCAGGTGAAGACACGCGACGCGCATAAAAAGGCGGCAGAGCTCTCCCTACGCCTCTACGAGGTAGGGCACACCGATTTCCTGAATGTATCCTCCTCCGAGCGCGCGTGGCTATCCAGTGAGCTCACGCTCATCACGACGCGCCAGCAGATACGCACCGAGCTCGCGAAGCTCAGCACCGCCATGGGCGGTGGCTATGAGGTGAAGAAGAAGTAAATTCTCGACAAAAGGCGGCAAAAGGCGTGCTGCTTCGCTTATTCTTGAGATCAACATTCTTCTCGGACTAATTACGCCATCTCTCATCCTGACTTTGTCAGGATGAGAGATGGCGTATTTCTGATATAGGGTGACGCAATGCCGAAGTGAATAGATGGCTTTTTTCAGACTCGATGGATCGCGGATTATTATTCGGTCCCAGCTGCGTCTGTGTCATTTTTGCATGGGAAATAAGTTTTTTTTCAACCGATACGCATGGCTGTCTTGACCTCTGGCTGAAAAGTCATTAGGATAGCAGCCAGTATGAATACACATCCCTATCTCGATTCTGATCTTAATATCGCCTGGGCAGCTCTCACGCCAGAGCGCGCCGCCGATGATGTCCGCGAGGGTATCAAGCTCGCCCAAGCCTCTATAGATAGCCTCTGCGCTGTCGTCCCAGATGAGAGCAGTTATGATAATACCTTCGCCGCACTCGAAGATCTTTCCCGCCCCCTAGAGCGTGCGTGGCATCGTCTGAATCACCTCCTCGGGGTGAATAGCTCCCCCGAGCGTCGTCAGGTGGTGAATGAGCTCATGCCCGAGGTGGTGATGTTCTCCTCCTCCATAACGCTGAACCCCCAGCTCTACGCTGTCTTGAAGGCAGCGTCCACCGCCCCATGGGTACAGGAACTCAGCCCCGTGAAGCAGCGATTTATCAGCGAGACGATGATGGATCTGCGCGAGAGTGGGGCAGAACTCTCCGATGAAGATAAAGTACGCTACGCCGAGATGATGACACGCCTCGCCGAGCTGTCGCAGAACTTTGGGGAGCGTGTGCTTGATTCCACGAATGCGTGGGAATACGTCACGAGTAATGCCGATGAATTGGCAGGTCTCCCTGAGTCAGCGCGCGCTGCAGCACTCCAAGATGCCCTTGATAAGGGCTACGGCACAGAAGACGCGCCACAGTGGCGATTCACCCTCCAGATGACAAGTGTCATCCCCGTACTCACCTTTGCCGATGACGCATCCCTGCGTGAGCGTATATGGCGCGGTGGGAACACAAAGGGCACAGGCGAGTATGATACCTCCGAACTCATCCGCGAGATCCTCCAGCTGCGCGATGAGCGTGCGAAGCTCTTCGGCTACGACTGCCCCTCCGACTACACACTCAGCCGTCGCATGGCTCGCACAGGAAAGCGCGCACTAGACTTCTCGAATGACCTGCATGCCAAGGTACTCACTGCCTTCCGCGATGAGCAGGAAGGCATACGCCTCTTCGCCGAAGAGGCTACAGGAGAGAGCATCCCTGTCATGAAGCCATGGGATATAGGCTACTGGAGTGAGAAACGTCGCAAGGCTCTCTACGACTTCGATAGTGAGCAGCTGCGCCCCTACTTCTCCATGCCTCGCGTCATCGCAGGCATGTATGAGATCTACTCTGAGCTCTTCGGGATTCGCATCGAGGAGAAGCCTAGCTTCTACCGCGAAAGTGACAGCGAGCCACGCCCCGAGGGCGCGACAGAAGTCTGGCATCCAGAAGTGCAGTACTATGAACTCTACGACAGTGAAAGCGGAGATCACCTCGGCTCATTCTACACCGACTGGCACCCGCGTGAGAGCAAGCGCGCTGGCGCATGGATGGACTGCTTCGTCTGTGGAATGCCCGCGACAGCAGACAGCCCACGCCAGCCCCATCTCGCGCTCATGTGTGGGAACATGACACGCCCAGTCGATGGAAAACCAGCCCTGCTGACGCATCAGGAAGTCCAGACTGTCTTCCATGAGTTCGGACACCTCATCCACCAGCTACTCAGCGACGTGGAAGTACGCGCACTCGCGGGGACAAACGTCGCGTGGGACTTCGTCGAGCTACCCAGCCAGATAAATGAAAACTGGACATGGCAGCGCGAAGCACTGAACCGCTTTGCCCTGCACTACGAAGACGGATCGGCCATCCCCGCGGAACTCCTCGACAAAATGCTCGCAGCGCGCAACTACGGAGCAGCAAGCTTCTGCATGCGCCAGCTCGCCTTTGGCAAGATAGATCTCGAACTACATAACTACCCTGCTCGCATCCAAGGGCGCGACATCGAAGAATATGATAGAGAAATCCTCGCGGAGTACCGCATCCCGACGACTGAGCCGGCGATGAGCGCGCTACGTGCCTTTAGCCACATCTTTGATGGTGGTTATGAATCGGGGTACTACTCCTACAAATGGGCGGAAATGCTGGAAGCAGACGCGTTCTCACGCTTTGAAAAAGAAGGAATCTTTAACGCGGAAACAGGCAGAGACTTCCGCCGCTGCATCCTATCGAAGGGGAACAGCCGCCCTGCGGATGAACTGTACCACGACTTCATGGGACGCGAACCAGATGCGAACGCGATGCTGGTACGCGATGGCATCCTGTAAGGAAGCATTATACCTAACACACATAACACACATAATACACATAATACACATAATACACATAATACACATAATACCATCTGCCACCGTCGCTACACCCACCGTGGAGGCGGTACAGGTGGTTCGATCACCTGCCGTGCTCTGCGAGCACGGCTTTGATGTGGTGGCTTTGCCCCCACGCCCCCAGCAAGGACGCCGTCCTTGCATCCTACCAGAGAAGCGGGTCCCTCAGGACTCCCATTTAGGTGTCGCGCTTGGGGGCTGCGTTCGCCTCATTCGTATTCAGCTATATGCCAGCCAAAAAATCCCCCCCACGCAGCTATTGCCACGCAGGGGGGGAAAGGTAAAATTGCTAATTCCGATGAATCTTTACTCCCACTCAATGGATGCGGGGGGCTTCGTCGAGATGTCGAAGAGCACGCGGTTAATCCCGCTCACTTCGTTGAGGATGCGATTAGATGCTTCGCGGAGGAGATCGTAGGGGAGCTCCACCCAGTCGGCTGTCATTGCGTCTTCCGAGACGATGGCGCGGATGTTTGTCGCCCATTCATAGGAGCGTTCGTCTCCTTTCACTCCGACGGTTTTCACGGGGATGAGTCCCGCGTAGGCCTGCCAGCATTTCTCATACCAGCCCCACTTGCGCAGTGTGCCGATGAAGATAGCATCACATTCGCGGATGATGTCGAGTCTGTCCTTGCTGACTTCTCCAGGGCAGCGGACGGAGAGCCCAGGTCCTGGGAAGGGATGTCGCCAGAGGATGTCATGGTCTATGCCCATGGAGGCTCCGAGTTCGCGGACTTCGTCCTTGAAGAGGAAGGCGAGTGGCTCGATGACCTTGCCCTGTGCTTGGAGTTCGAGCACGCGCTCGACGCGGTTGTGGTGTGTCTTGATGACGGAGGCCTTGCTCTTCGCATTCGACGCGCTTTCGATCACATCGGGGTAGAGTGTGCCCTGCGCGAGCATTTCCGCATCGCCGACAGCATCCCAGAATACGTCGAGGAACATGTTACCGATGATGCGGCGTTTCTTCTCAGGGTCGCCTTCGCCAGCGAGAGCGCTGAGGAAGCGTTCTTCCGCGTCGATGGTTTCGACTTCCACGCCCATGGCCTTGAAGTTTTTTTGCACTTCTGTGGCTTCGTCCTTGCGCAAGAGTCCGTTGTCGACAAAGATGCAGCGTACGTTCACGCCTGCTTCATGGAGCAGGACGGCGAGTACGGTGCTGTCCACACCGCCAGAGACACCGCAGACGACTTGCTTGTCGCCTACTTTTTCGCGTATGTCGGCGATGAGTTCATTCTTGAAATCACCGATGTCGAATGCTGCGAGTTCTGTTGAGAGGCTGAGGAAGTTACGCAGGATGGTGCGGCCTTCATGGGAGTGTGTCACCTCGGGGTGGAACTGGATGCCGTACATGCGGTCACTCCACTGGAGGGAGACGGGCACGCCGTCTGTATTACGCGCGATCACCTGACAATCATCAGAGAGCTGATCCACCGTGTCCGAGTGGCTCATCCAGACCTGTGATCGCTCAGACATGCCCGCGTAGAGACCGCTGCCGCAGTCTTCTGGGACGAGGTCGGCAGGACCGTACTCGCGCTTGTTACTAGACTTCACCGTGCCACCATGCTTGATATTGAGAAGCTGCATGCCGTAGCACACGCCAAGGACGGGGACTTCAAAGGACTTCAGCCATTTAAAGTCGATGTCAGGTGCGTCTTCATCCGACGTGCTGCTAGGGCCTCCAGAGAGAATAATAGCACCGGGCTCAGAAATCTCGTGGAGATCTTCGAGCGCGTAAAGTTTCGCTAAATAGCCTATCTCACGGACACGACGCACGATAAGCTGCGTGTACTGTGAGCCATAGTCGACGACTGCTACGATGTTTTTAGGTGTCATAATGTCGAGCTGATATTAGCAGTTTTCGCGTGACTTGACAAGTATCGATATCATGAAGGCCACACGTGTCCCAAATAAAAGTCACGTGTATCCGTAATAAAAGACGACCAGCGCCCCTAAAGCAAAAAAAATGGAAGGTTGAGTGTATCAACTAAAGGCAGGTTCTCGCAATTAGTTTTTTGAACCAATTTATTTGGAATGAATCT
>CAYJJD010000015.1:0-49625 GCA_964370425.1 uncultured Akkermansia sp.
GCTGGTCGTCTTTTATTACGGATACTCGTGATTTTTATTTGGGACACGTGTGGCTCGCCCCCCCTTCGGGGGGAATTTATTCCGTTTTGCGCTTGACAGTCGCTCGCGACTGCTGTAGGGTGCATGTACGCTTCTCTTTAATTAAAAAACAGAAAGTTCCCTTGCTCCTGCTCTGTTGCTCCGAACATTGCACTTGGAAATTTAATCGGGGCACCTATTTCTCAACTACACCAAACTTACGATAGAGCTCTAGGACAAATGAACATTTATTTTACAGGGGTGGTTCGCGTTGATTGCCATTGTAATTACTATATCAAAGGTAGTGTAATTGCTGCACCTGATGAGTACAATTTTGAGCAGCATAACTACAGATACTACAATGTTAAAGGACAACTTCGCAACATCTTGACTTGGGGAGCTTCAATTTACAATGGAAAAGGAACGTCTTTTTGGATTTATTTTAACGAGTTTTACTCTATTAATGAAGAAGGAGTTACGCGAATTTCAGCTTGTAGGCTTATTTTGCGCGTCACTCGTACCCACGCATTAAACATCATGAGAAAAATATTCATAAGAATAATAATTCTTATATTATCATTATATATTTGCTTTGGCATTATAATGGACTTTTTCACAAATGAAAGGAGCGTGATAGCGGATGAATTACTTGCATCTTCAGTTCACAAAACTTTTGCTAACATGTACGACGTAGATATACAAGGAAGTATAACTATAATAGAAAAAAAAGAGTACTCTTCCTCATGGACACATAATACATATTACTATATCTTCGAAGATAAAGAACATACAATATATGCAGTTTATGTTTCTACTGGCATGGATGTAATGGATGTATCTCCAATCCCAAAGGAATTGCTTAATGAGCTTGAAATCAAAAAGATTCAACATTTAATAAAGCAAAGAAAATCTAAATACTGGGAAGCAAACAGTCATCCATTCTATTCGATAGAATGAACAGTGTATCCGTTAAATGAGGTTAGACCAACGCCGTAAACCAAAGAGAATAAAATCATCTAACTAATACCTACTAAACAAATAAAAACTTACTAATAATGAGTAACAAAGGAGGGTGTTATTTGTAGCATTGGTGTCAGGTCAAAAAAATAGGAAAAAATAGGTGTCAGCCCTCAGCAAAGAATCCAACACCAGCTGGGGCATCACCGAGTCCCAGCTCGCCCGCTACAAAGAACTCCTAGAGCTCCATAAAACCATTAAGGGCATCATGAAAGAGCAGAGAGAGGAAGAACGCACAAAAGCCGAAGAAAAAGCCAAAGCCAGCGCAGACTACGACCACCAAATCGACATGCTCTATGCTGAAATCGAAGGCAATGACACCAAAATCAAGCAGCTTCAGCAAGAACAACGCATCATTGAAAGCCCCCGAAGGCTTGTAGGGGGATTGGACAGGGAGCAACGCGACCGTGCCCGAAGGGCGAGCCCCCAATGGGGTGGGGGCGAGTCAACTCACCGCAGAGTACCGCAAACAAGGCTTCGCCCAAGCCCTCGAAATGGCTGAAAAACTTGTCGCCCTCGAAAGCCAAGCCGAAGAAGCACGTGCCAAGCGCGAGCAAGAAAAGCGAGACGCAGAGAAGAAAGACGACAACGCTCGCGAAGCAGATCGTCAATCAGGGCAATTCATCCAATCCAGCCAAGCAGGAGTTGGTGGCGGTGGACGCTCCATCCTCATAGGAGGACCACTCCTCAACGAAAGCAAGAAACAAAGCAAACAGGCACGAACGCACCCGAGAATCCTCAACTCCTTCTGCTCGGTGAAAGTACTGAGGTAGACATCAAGAGCAGTACCTCCAGATTCGAGCTCCTACTCACAGTAAACACAGAAGCTCTCAAGGCAGCCTTTGAAGCACAAGAAACCGACCTCTACCACCTGCACGCCATCAGCGAAATCACATGGACTGAAACCTACTACGACTCAAGCCTCAACCCTGTCTCTATCACCCGAGTCAGTGAAAACCTACCCACAGTCATCTATAATGACATCATCAAAGCAGCAGAAAGCATTCCAGCGATTGACTCCAACTACCCAGTAGCCGAAGCCATCGCCACGAAAGACTGGGTGCAGCAAGAGCAAACTGCCCAAGATACCCAGTTCGCAGAGCAACTACACTCCGCCCTCTACTCCACAGAAGCCAACACCATCAGCAGCCGAACAGGCAACGACAACATAAGCTGCGACTGGCTACAAATCGCCCCCAAGAACATTGCGCAAGGAAAACTCCAAAGCCTCCGCATCAAATGCCGCTCCAACAGCTCTGGTGCAATTGAAACTGCCCCCATCTACCTCCACGTCTGGGAAGAACAAGACAATGGCGACTACAGCTACCTCGCCACCTCCACAAACACCATCACCCAAGCCACTAGTCAATGGAGCATCTGGGATTTCAACCAAACGCCCCTCAGCGGACGCTCCCTGCGCCTCTACGCCTCAACCGACCCCAATGACAGATGGAGTGGCACATTCGCCTCACTCGGCTGCCGTTGCATCGCACGAACCGCAGACGACACCATCTCGCTCATCAACACCCTAGGCGCAACTGGCGACATCAACCACGAAGCAGAAACCCAATTCTCCATCCTGCAAACGCTCCCCCATTTCGCAGACCGCAGCACCGCTACCCTCATCAATGCCCACACAAGCGCGTACCATGCTACGCAAGACGAGCTCAATTCCATTCGCGACCGCTTAACCGCCTTGGAGAGCAACCCCGCCCAAAACCTCCCCTCATGGGCAAACTGCATCGTAGGAAGTGCTGAAGGCATCAGTGAAATCAAATTATACCGAACAGCCAGTATCACGAGCTCAAACAGCAATTACAGTAACAGCCGAGTTGAAATCCTCTCAACCAACACAGCAATAAACACCCTAAGCACACTTCTCACTTTTGGTGACAGCGAGAAAGTAGAAGAAATCAAATTGAAGAGCAGCCAATCCTGCCACATTGAAGCCCCCTCGCAAATAGCCCTCGTCTCTGGGGAACTCCAAGTAGACGCAACCGCTATCAAGTACCTCAACGCAGGAAACAAAGCCTACCCAGCATGGCTCGACACCGTGGAAGGAGACGCAGAGGGCATCAGCCACCTTGTCCTCAAACCGAATGGCGCAGGTATCAGCACCACTCCCACAGCATCACACAGCCTAGGCATCCCCTTGCTTCAGTACAGCCAACCCTATGGCGCAGAGCACGAAGCCCACATGTATCTGGGAGCACACAACCTAGAAATCATGCGCATCTCTACCAACGCTGGAGACGTATACCAAGGCGAAATCAAAACCCTACTTTCCTAAACAGCCATGAAAACCACCATCGTATTATTCACGTATCGCGGAGAAGAAGAACTCCTCCCCCTCCAAGCAAGCCATCTGGCTAAAGTCCTCCCCTTCGCCTCCATCCACATCGTAGACGATGCTCACGACCCCATACCCGCATCTTTAGCAACGCACCTCAGCACATTGCACCCCCGCCTCCACTACAAGAAAAGCTTCTTCGATAGAGGCGGCAACCTCAATGGAGGCGAGTGCATCATGGGCATGCTAGAAGCCATGCAACAAGCAGCAGAGCAAGACCAAAACACCGATGGCATCATCATCAAGCTCGACCCCGACACCCTCATGCTGCGCCCCCAGTTCATCCTAGACCACCTCAGCAAAGGCGCAAGCTGGTACGCCTCATCCTCAGTGGATGGCATGTTCTCTGGCATGTGCTACGCTTTGAAGAGGGAAACGCTCGACAAAGTAAAAACCATCGCCTTCCGCATGCCATGGGAAATCAACACCGAAGAACGCAGCTACCCCGAAGACATGAGCATATGCAGCATGGCAGTACTCGCCAGCGGACGCAAGCCCCATCTTCACATTAACCTCGATACACCAAACAACAACAGCATCATAGGAGCATTTGACGTGCTGAGCCACAACAAGCCAGAGCAATACGAAGCCGCTATCCAAGCAGCCACGCGCTCCTACATCGTCACAGTAGGCAACACAGGCATCTCAGGCTTACCACGCGCCTTTCGCGTCAAGTTTATGAGCGATATTCTGAATCGCTTCCACTTGCAGCAAACGAATCCACTCAATCCTCAATCGCCTTAATCAACTCACTCACGTCAACTTCAAGGATTTGGCACACATCTAGCACCTCGCAGAAGGTGAGGTAGCGTTCCCCCAGCTCATACTTCGATATAAAAGACTGAGGTGCGCCAAACGCCTCTGCAAGCTCAACTTGAGATAAGCCTCTCTCCTTGCGCTTTAGCTTCAAGTACTCGCGCAATTTCGCTTCTCGCTTGCTGTAACGTTGTCTGAGCATGACCACATAAATGCAAATTAAATAGTATGTCACGTGCTACAGCCTCCCTTTATGGCAGGAAAGCATAACCCTTATTCACTTTTTTCGCAACTTGTCTGCATCCTTGGCAAGTTGCTTACAAGTAGTAGAAACTCTGTGTAAGTATGACTCCAACTCGACAATATGGTGGTTAATTGAGCTCAATTCATCTCCGTTATCATTTTCTCCCCACAACCAATCCATACTCACGCCCAATGCTCTGGCTAATCGAGCCAATTCAGCAGCTCTAGGAATTCGCTTTCCATTCAGGTAATCACTAATACTACCCGAAGTAACACAAGCCAATTGGGACAACTTTCGTTGAGACATCGCCTTTTCAGCCAATTTATCACGCAAGCGTTTAACGAATAAACGCTTTTCAGCTGGTACATCTTTTGAACTTTGGTCTATCATAAAAACGTCACGCGTGACAAACTGCGTCACTTATACCATAGCTGACTTACTTCGTCAATCTGATAAGGTGAGAATCAAGCAAATTCTATGCTAAAATGTAAAATTCATCTTGACTAGCGCACTGTATTTTGATATATCATTTTTCAGATATAGCTATAACAGATATATACCTCTTAAAATACGATGTCGCAACTAGAAACAATAACTACTGAACAACTCTACCAAAAAGGCTACAATCTTAGGCAAGCAGCCAGAGAAATTAGCAAAAGCGTAGAGCATGTGCGACTCGTACTCTTAGGATAACGGCATAGCCGTATCACCATCAACGCGCTTATAGCTCTACCCAATAGAGAGTACAAGGCGCGCAGACCCATCAAAACCACGCTCAGATAACTAGCACACCATGAATCAAATTATCAAAACATCCAGCGCACTTCTAAGCTGCCTCGCGCTCACCTCATGCTCTCTATTTTCATCAGGCACTCAGCGAGTCACCATTGAAACAAGCGACCCCAATGCCATCATCAAAGTCAATGGAGCGACCATGGGCAAAGGCTCAGTCATTGCCCCGCTCAAGAAAAACAAATCACACTCCATCATCGCCATCTCAGGCAACAAAAGGGGAGTAGCAGTCATTGATTCCGAAATGTCCACCACAGGCATGCTCGACATCGTAGGAGGAGTTCTCTTTCTCGTGCCCTTCCTCGGATTTTGCAGCAAAGGAGCATGGGAGCTCGACCCCGAGCACGTGCATATTGATTTACAATGATGCGCAGAGCCTCATTCAAGAGCATGATTCTCATAGCACTTTCCCTACTCTGGGGGAGTGCCGCTCTGAATGCAGCGCAAAAAGAATTTGAAAGCAAGTGCATCAAGGTATACGACGGAGACTCCATCACGCTTCAATGTAAGCAGGCACATAAAACCCTCAAAATACGCCTCTATGGCATAGACGCTGGCATAGACGCGCCTGAGCTCAAGCAAAACTTAGGCAAGAAGAGCCGCGATAAGCTCAGAGAGCTAGTCCTCCACAAAACTCTCATCGTAAGAGTGAGAGGCAAAGACCGCTATCAACGCCACATAGGAGAGGTATTTGAAGGTAATATGCTTATCAACACTTACATGCTGAGCAAAGGGCTCGCATTGAGGTGGTGCCCTTTTTCTGACACGCAACTAGCTAAATTAAGATAGAAGCAAGCGGTGATTTCGGGGTAAGGTTTAGTTTTAAATCTTTTTAGGTCTGAGCAGTGGAGACAAAGTTCCTGATGAAAAAAGTGTATGGGCATTTAGAGAAAAGCTAACCCAAAAGGGGACCTTGCGAAATTAGCAGCACCGAATTCGGCATGCACTTTGGATGATAATTTACGGCGTTTGGGTGCGCATAGCGAGCTATGTAAGCCCAAAAAGCTGTAAATTCTCGCCAAAATGCAGCAAAAGTCGTGCTGTTTTGTTCATTTTCGAGATCACCATTCTGCACGGACTAATTTTGCAAGGTCCCCTATAAGGAAAGGTGCAATAAGCCTATCATGACGCCTTACGCATGCAGCCAAGAAGCACAGCTTATAGATAAAATTACTCTTCATTTTCACTGTCGACACAGTGAGAATGAAACTTAGGTAGGAATGATGTGATCTAAATTCCTGCGCAGAAGCTCACTTCCGTGCGATCTTGGATAAGATCAAGTAGTGTGATTCCTGAAAAATAGTCTTTAATCACTTGGTAGAATCCATCCCACATGGGAAGAGTCACGCAGTTTGCAGCCATGCTACACTGATTCACTGTATCAGCCATGCATTGAACAGGGACTAGCTGCCCCTCCATACATTCTAAAATTTCAAGCATGGTGTACTCTTCTGGTGGACGCACAAGCTTATACCCGCCGCCTTTGCCACGGAAGCTAGTAACTAATTTTGCCTTAAGAAGACTTGCTATGACAACTTCCAAATAACGAATCGTAATTCCTTGTCGCGGTGAAATATCTCGTAGCGAAACAAAATTCTGTGAACTATGGATTGCTAAATCCATCATCACTCGGACACCGTAGCGACCTTTTGTTGAAATCCTCATCATAGGCGACCCATTATAATGATAAAATAGTCCTAGTGTCAATAATAAAAACTCTTTTTTGTAACAGACTTAACAATTCTCGTTATTTCTATCTTTTTTTTACGACTGAAATAATCTCAAACAACAAGTATCAAAATTGCTATTCTTACAGTGTTTTTCACCTTTTGTGGTAATTCAATATGTTCCTTATTTTGCCTCGTAGATCGACTTTTTTTGAAGAGGTGAAATTAACTCATGATCACAGCAGCCAGCTTCGCGAGAGGACGGAGAGCCAGAACATTCCCATGAGATCACTATAGACAGTTCGCCTCACAATGAGATGTAGATAGGTTCCGTGTTCGCGGTCTACACACATATATTTCGCGTGACTTCTCCTATTTATATGCTATACTCACCCTTCAAGTATTATGAGTATCTCGTCAGATTTTCTCGTCATCGGTAGTGGGGTCGCAGGCCTCAGCTTCGCCCTGCGAGCCGCAGAGCATGGTCGTGTCATCGTGCTGAGCAAGGCGGCTAGCTTCCTCGAATCTAGCTCTGCTAAGGCTCAGGGGGGGATCGCCGCCGTGATGGATGAGAACGATAGCTTTGAAGAGCACGTCCTTGACACCCTGAATGCTGGGGCGGGACTCTGTGATGAAGCAGTCGTGCGCGAGATCATTAAGGATGCTCCTGAGCTCATAGAAGAAATTGTCAATTGGGGGGTGGATTTCGATACGAAGGCGAATGGCGACTACGCGCTCGGTCGCGAAGGTGGGCATGGAAAGCGTCGTATCCTCCACGCGAAGGATACGACAGGGTTAGAGATGAGCTCGAAGCTTCTTGAATGCGCGAAGCAGCATCCAAATATCACCCTTCTGTGCCAGCACCACGCCATAGACCTCCTCACGACGGCAAAACTCGGTCTCGTCACGGAAGACCGCGTGCTCGGTGCTTATGTGCTGAATAATGCGACTGGCACGGTAGAAATCTTCCGCAGCGATCGCGTCCTCCTCGCCACAGGTGGTACAGGGCGCGTGTACATGTACACGACGAATCCCACGACGGCGACGGGTGATGGCATCGTCATGGCATGGCGTGCAGGTGTCCGAGTGGCGAACATGGAGTTCGTCCAGTTCCACCCCACGACTTTTTACAATCCGAGCAGTTCGAACCGCGAGGGGCTGACATTCCTCATCTCCGAGGCCGTGCGCGGTGAAGGCGGTGTGCTGCGAGGTCCCGATGGTGAGGAGTTCATGCACAAGTACGATGAGCGAAAGAGCCTCGCGCCGCGTGACATCGTCGCGCGCGCGATTAATGCGGAGATCCTGCGCACGGCACACCCCTGCATGTATCTTGATATGACGCATAAGCCTGAGGGCTTCATGGCGGAGCGCTTCCCTTATATTTACGAAACATGCCTGAGCTACGGCATAGACGCGGCAAAGGATATGATTCCTGTCGTTCCCAGCGCGCATTACCAGTGCGGTGGTGTGGTCACGGATGTGAATGGTCAGACGACGCTGCGTGGTCTCTACGCCGCTGGCGAGGTGGGCTGCACAGGCTTGCATGGGGCGAACCGCCTCGCGAGTAATTCCCTACTCGAATGCCTCGTCGTGTCGAAGCGCGCCTTCGAACGCATGCTCACCGACCTCCCTCTCGTCTACACGATGGAGGAGTACCCTATCCCCGACTGGGTGCATGGTGAGAAGGCCGAGCGCGACGACCTCGCCATACTCTACCACTGCTGGGATGAGGTGCGCCGCACGATGAAGGACTATGTAAGCATCGTGCGCACGAACAATCGCCTGCAACGCGCCGCCGCGCGTCTGCGCAATATTAATCGCGAGATACAAGAGTACTACTGGGGCTACCGCGTCACGCCTGAGATCATCGACCTGCGAAATCTCGCGCTCACCGCTTCCCTCATCGTGGACTGCGCCATTCGCCGTCAGGAATCACGCGGGCTGCACTACACGCTGGACGCGCCTGACAAATTAGCGAACGCGCAGAATAGTGTATTGCACAACGGCTAAGCGCCCCGCCCCTATCCTTCACCACCTCTTCATGAAATCCCTTTTTCGCAGCACCATTTGCCTCACACTAGCGATCTCGCCCTTGGTAACGCTAGCACAGGAGAAAAAGGATACCCCGCGCCTGAAGACGAGAACGACGGGTGCCCCCACACGTCCTGCGGCAAACGCCTACGGTGGTTACCCTGACCCGAAGTTGACACGTCAGCGACCTCGCCCTGGGACATACCGCTGGCACTTCGACATCATGGCGACCTATTTCTGGGTGGGTGAGCTCCCAACGGAGAACAACCCGACCCCTAACACAGCAAGCAGCTGGGATTCGCGCTGGCATATCAACTTCGGAGGCTACGATAATCCTGATATCAACACGCGCTGCCCCCGCCGCTTCATCCCCTTAAAGTTCACCCCGAGGCTGAACCCCTTCTACATCGCACTCCCCTATAACGACATCGACAAGAATGGACCGAAACCCGAGGCGGCAAAGGTCATCCCATGGTACAAGCGCGACAAGAAGGGCAAGTATGAGTCCGTCTGCCGTGGCACATGGGTGCAGATCTACTATCAGGGTCGCTACTGCTTCGCGCAGTGGGAAGACTGCGGTCCCTTCGAGACCGATGACTGGCGCTATGTCTTCGGTGGCGAACGCCCGAAGAATACGAATAACAAGGGCGCGGGCATCGACATATCCCCAGCCGTGCGCGACTATCTCGGCATCAAGGGGGGACACGCCGTCGTACACTGGCGTTTTGTCGAGTTCCCCCTCGTTCCAGAAGGACCATGGTCCAAGTATGGCTCGGATAACCCCTTTCTCGACCCCCAGCACTGGCGCGCTGAGCAAAAGCGTCAGTACAAAAAACTCAGATCTCGCTAATACGCTCATTTTTTCCCATGTTCCGTAATCTCATTTTTGACTGGTCAGGCACGCTGTGCGATGACCTCGCCCTCACCATCGAAGCGACGAATCACGTCTTCGACCACTTCAAACGCCCACGTCTCGATGCTGAGAGCTTCCGCGCAGAGTTCTTCCTCCCCTACCCTCAGTACTACGAGACGAAGATCCCAGAAGCGAGCATGGAAGAGCTCGAAGACCTATACCGCTACGCCTTCGATCGCTCACTGACCACGGTGAAGCTTCTCCCGTATGCGCGCCGCTTCATGAGCTTCTGCGCGGCGCAGGGTATACGCTGCTTCATTCTGACAAGCATGGATAGCAAGGCCTTCGCCATCCAAGTAGAAGAGACAGGGCTCGCGCCCTATTTCGAGCATATTCACTCTGGCATACGCAACAAGGAGGTCTACATAGGACAGCTCATGGAGCAGCATGGACTCCACCCTGAAGAGACAGCCTTCATCGGCGACATGGCTCATGATATTAATGCAGCCCACTGCGCGTCCATCACTGGCATAGGCGTACTGACTGGTTATAACAATGCCCAGCAGCTCGCCGCCGCCTCCCCCGAGCTCATCGTGCCTGATCTCAAGGCTCTACAGGGACTCATGCAGCGTGCTGCCACGACACAGCCAACCACGCATGATGAAATCCTCTTAAACGAGCTGCGCTTCGACTGCCACATAGGCGTGCCTGATGAGGAGCGCGCGACTCCACAGACGCTCTGGGCGAATATCAGACTCGTGACTCCTGCTCGCTTCAGCGACATGAGCGATGGACTGGAGAAGACCATATGCTACGACACGCTCACGCAGGCACTTATCCGATGCGCGCAGCAAGAGCCCACCTGCCTCATCGAGACGCTCGCGCACAAGCTCGCGCGCTGCTGTGTCGTGGACTTCGGAGCTAGTCGTGCGACGGTGGAGCTGCATAAGACCATACTCCCTCAGATGAAAACATCAGCTGTGCGTACGACTTACCCAGCCTAGCCCTGTCTAAAAACACATCTCCGCGCGTCAGGGCAGATTGGAAAATTAGACGAGCAGGATACTGAGCTTGGAAATGAGCGTAACAGCACGTCTTTAGCAATGTGCCCATATCCATAAACTCAGACTTGCTTTATTTTCTCTTTATGCTATCATCAGCTACGGTATGAGTCACCCCCCCGAGCGCAAACCATCCTGGCTAAAAGTCAAATTGCCGAAAGGATCTACCTTTAATGAGATTAAGAAAATCGTTAAAGGAAACGCATTGACTACCGTTTGCGAAGAGGCTCTTTGCCCGAATCGCGGTGAGTGCTGGAGTCATGGTACTGCTACCTTCATGATAGGAGGTGAAGTCTGTACACGTGCCTGCGGGTTCTGTGCGACGCGCACAGCGAAGCCTCAGCCTCTCGACATCATGGAGCCACGTAAGGTGGCGGAAGCCGTCGGACGCATGAAGCTTCAGCACGCCGTCGTCACCATGGTGACGCGCGATGACCTCTCAGATGGAGCAGCTGGGCATGTCGCTGCGACCATAGAAGAGATACGCATTCATAGCCCTGAGACGATTATAGAAGTGCTCACTTCAGATTTCAGAGGAAACGAAGACGCACTAGCTAAAGTGATAGCCGCGCGTCCGCATATTTTTAATCATAATCTCGAGACCGTCTCTCGCCTCACGCCCATCGTGCGTTTCCGTGCGAAGTACGAGCTCTCCCTTCACATGCTACGCTGCGCACGCGAGATGGCACCTGGTCGCATCGTCACGAAGAGTGGCATCATGCTCGGTCTCGGTGAGTCCCGTGACGAGCTACTGCGCAGCATGGATGACCTCCTAGAGCATGGCGTGAGCGTGCTCACGCTCGGTCAGTACCTACGCCCGAGCCCTCGCCATTTACCTGTCATCCAGTATCTCAAGCCCGAGATCTTCGATGAGCTGCGCGACATCGCGCTGGACAAGGGATTCCGCTACGTTGCGAGCGGTCCGCTCATTCGTAGCTCGCATCATGACGCGAACTTCCGTCCCGAACTCGACATCATGAAGGCGATCAAGCAGGATCTCCTCATCACTCCCTCCCGTTACGTGCCTCTTCCTCCCATCGCGCAAGAAGTAGAAGAAACATCTCCACAATCATAACCACACACTCGCAAACCACCATGGATTCGTCCGAACAAAACAATACAACAGTAGAAGCTCTCGAAGCTCTCTATGGCAGCGATACCTTCGGTATCACCTCGATGCAAAAGTACCTCTCTAAGAGCGCGTACAAGAAAATGATGAGCACAGTCCAACTCGGAGGCAAGCTCGACCCCAGCATCGCGGACGAAGTCGCTCAAGCCATGATGGTCTGGGCTATTTCCAAGGGTGCTACACATTACACCCACTGGTTCCACCCCCTCTCTGAGGCGACAGCTGAGAAGCATGACTCCTTCGTCAGCCCTGATGGCAAGGGTGGCATGATTTGCGAGTTCACAGGTAAGACGCTCATCCAAGGCGAAGCCGACGGCTCGTCCTTCCCTACAGGTGGCATCCGCGCGACATTCGAAGCACGTGGCTACACAGCATGGGATCCCACCTCTCCAGCCTTCATCAAGCGCACGGCAAACACAGCCACCCTCTGCATCCCCACCGCCTTCTGCTCCTACACAGGCGAAGCACTCGACAAGAAGACCCCTCTTCTGCGCTCCATGGCTTCCGTATCGAAGCACACGCTGCGTCTCGTGAAGTGCTTTGGTATCGACCCAGGTTACATTGTAAGTGACCTCGGAGCTGAGCAGGAGTACTTCCTCATCGACCGCCGCCTCTACATCCAGCGCCCCGACCTCATCGAAACAGGTCGCACGCTCTTCGGCGCATTGCCACCGAAGCACCAGCAGATGGAAGACCACTACTACGGTGCGATCAAGGAACGCGTCCTTGAGTTCATGGACTCCGTCGATCGCGCACTCTGGACACTGGGAGTCCCCGCGAAGACTCGTCACAACGAAGTAGCACCTGGGCAGTTTGAAATAGCTCCTCTCTTCGAACCCATCAATGTCGCTGTAGACCATAATGTCATGATCATGGACGTGCTCCAGCGCCAAGCCCTGAAGTACGACCTCGTCTGCTTACTCCATGAGAAGCCTTACGCTCAGGTGAACGGCTCAGGTAAGCACAACAACTGGTCACTGAGCTGCCCTGGTATGGGATCACTCCTCTCCCCAGGTAAGAACCCACACAGCAACCGCCTCTTCCTCGCCCTCCTCGCCTGCGTGGTGAAGGGTGTGGATAAGCACGCGGAGCTACTGCGAGCCTCTATCTCCAAGGCTGGTAACGATCACCGCCTCGGTGCACAGGAAGCCCCCCCAGCCATCATGTCTGTCTTCCTCGGTGATGACCTCACCAGCATCATCGATCAGATCAAGTCTGGCAGCGCAAAAACCAGCTGCGAAACGACGATGATGAAGCTCGGTGTCGACATCCTCCCCGCCCTTCCAAAGGACACGACTGACCGCAACCGCACATCCCCCTTCGCCTTCACGGGCAATAAGTTCGAATTCCGCGGTGTAGGCTCGTCCCAGACCTGCGCATGGCCGATGACAGTGTTAAACGCCATCATGTGCGAAACGATAGACGAAGCGGCGACACGCTTAGAGCCATTCACAGGCACAGACCAGCTAAATGCAGAAGTGGACAAGCTCCTCAGTGAGTTCTTCACCGAGCATGACCGTATCATCTTCGACGGTAATGGCTACTCCGACGACTGGATCGTCGAAGCAGAACGCCGTGGACTGCCAAACATCAGCACCAGCCTCGAAGCCTTTGAAGTACTCGGCAGAGACAGCACAGTCGAGCTCATGGAGAAGTACTCCATCCTCACGCGTGCCGAAATGATAGCCCGCAAGGATATCCAAGTCGAGAGCTACGAAAAGACGCTCGACATCGAAGCGAAAACATGCCTAAGTATGGTAGAGACCATCTACATCCCTGTCATCGCCGAGCAGCTTGAAAAGCTCTGCTGCTCTATCAAAGCGGTGAAAGCCTCGGGCATCTCGACAGGACTGACAGTCACAGTCAAGAAAGCCGAACTCATCGGCTCACTCTACGACCAGCTCCCTGCACAAGTCGCGGCACTACAAGCAGGCATCAACTGTGGCTGCCCATCAAAGATGCGCGAAGCCATGGACGATGTGCGCAAGACCATCGACGCTCTCGAATCACAAGTAGAGGCAAAACTCTGGCCCGTACCGACCTACGCACAGATGCTGAACATACACAGCAAGTAAAGTCGCGCGTATAGCATTATATTGAGTAGGGGGGCTTTTTCGCCCCCCTCTCAGACCACCATATGTGCCATTTATGGCATACGGTGGTTTCCTATAGGAGACTTTGCAAAATTAGCAGCTTCGAATTTTGCATGCAGTTTGTAGATCATCAATCTGCTCGGACTAATTTCGCTCCCCCCTATACGTGATTAAAGTAGCTGTGCGCGGAGATTAACCCTTGGTGTCTGAGTCACTCGTTTCCCATGCCCGTATTTGGTGTCATGTCTTAGATATGCGCCACCAGCGTCGTCTCATTCCTGTTACTTTCCTTCGGGTTTTTGCACCTACTCTCAGCTTTAGCAGTAGACTCCTTATACCTTTAGGATGATTGCATTGCACGAGGCGCATACATCGAAGCTTTCTTCACAAATTGCATGCCAATTTGAGACAGCGATAGCCCACAACACCTCGTGGGCAGCACTGCGCAGCAGTGAGAGGAGGAAAAGTCGTTCAATTCTCTACTAACAGATTTTTTTGCGCTTAGATTAAAATAATTCGCCCAGCCTCTGAGTAGGGAGGGGAACTCCTTATTTATCACTAGCCCAATTGAGCTTGGGCGTTCTTTCGTACAATGAGTCTTACTATCCCGCCGCTTATCCCCCACGTGGTGTCGTGGGGGGGCTCTCATGCAATTTGACCTTCAGCTCTTGTCAGTCTTCAGTATCCTGCTTCGCAGGATATCGTTCGAGAAGTTTCGCTCACTTGCTTAGTCTCAATCTACTTAGTCTAGATTGTGCTTCATCGCGGCTCATTGGGGATTCCCCCCCTGCGACTACGTCATGTCTGGCGTACCTAAAAAAAGAGGCACTGCGTCAGATTCGTCGCGCCCTGGATGAACAAATTGAAATGCAGTTGTTGGAGGGATTGGCACGAAGTGCCTTTTCCATCAACAACTGATACATGCCTCAACTGTACGGCATGCTGCGGTATTGAGACCGTAGATAGCAAATGGACATCTCTCTTTACGCGACGAATCTGACGGAGTGCCAAAAAAGACGAGTACCCATGGAGTACTCGTCTTTTAAAATTTAGATAAAAATTTACTTACACATCAATATGATCTGATGGCTTCTTCTCACTTGTGTTTTTCGTCTCGTCGCTAGCAGGCTTCTCACTGGAGATAGACTTCGTAGCTGTTTCAGACTTTTCTTCTTTCATAAGCTCTTCTTCAAACTGCTTACGAGCTTTCTTAAACTCGCCCATTCCCTTACCTAGATTACGTGCGATATCTGGCAAATGCTTCGCACCAAAGATGACAAGACATACAATGATCAGAATAAGCCAGTGAGAAGGAGATCCCAAGTTTGCTAATACGTACATGCTTCTACTCTAGCAGAACAACTCATAGAAATCAAGCCTAATGTGCGGAGAATCTCGAAATCCCATCGCGTCATCATGGAAAAACAAAGTCTTTTAGCAGCAAGGCTTCATGCACTTATAAAAAAAGGAGTCTTCGTAATGAAGACTCCTTTTGAAATATTATCTAAATCAGCTTAGCTAATCTTAGGAAGGGAAGCCGCAGCGACTGCCTGCCCGTGACGCTTTGTCTGCTCGTCAGGCACACAGAGAGTGATCTTCACTTCTGGGAACTCCTTCGCGAGGACTTCGTTTGCCATGTCGATGATGATCTGACCACCTTCACCTGTCGCGACGCGACCGAGGAAGAGCAGGTTACGTACAGCATAGAACTGAGCGAAGTAAGCGACGGTGTAGCCGAACTGTACGCCGATCGTTTCGTAGATCTTGCGCGCGCGTTCGTCGTTTTCTTCCATTGCAGCCTGTACCTTCTTGAGCTGCTCTGGGAATGGCATGTCTCCAAACTCGAAGCCTGCACGAGGTGCGAGGCGAGCTACTGCCTGTTGAGAGAAGTAGAGTGCGCCGCAGCCCTTGTCACCAGACCATTCGTCTACGCCACCTTCTTCTTGATAGTCGACAGGGACGAATGCGAGCTCGTTAAGCCATGGCATGATGTGACCATCAGGATCGACGTAGCCTGCGGCAAGAGATGTACCCATAGCAACACCGAGAACAGCGTCGTCTTCCATCCCCATAGCACCTGCGAGAGCTGTCACTTCACCGTCATTGACGACTTCAAAAGGAACATTCTTGCCCATCTTCTCAGACCAGCGTTCCTGAAGTTGGCGGAACATAGGGCGGATGACGTTTTCAAAATCGTCAGCAGCGATACCGCGGAAGAGGGAACCCACGCGAGGTTCGCTGTTCACGTATACACCAGCGGCTGAGCCGCCGATAGCGTCTACCTGTGGCATGTGCTTCGCTGCACGTTCGAGGGAGTCCTGTACACCATCGACCTGATAGTTAGGATCTTTCTGATGGTAAGGATCCCATACGACTTCTTCGGAGAACACGACTTCACCATTAACTACTGCCGCACACTTGCGGTCAGAGCCACCGAGGTCGAACCCGATGCGGTAGCCGTCGAGGTTACGTCCGAGAGGCATGGAGGAGGAGGATTCTGCAGGCATGTCTGCAACGCTAGCTACCTTCTTCACTGTGATTGGCTGGTCGTAGATCTTCTTGCCGATGAAGTCCCAGTCGAACTCACGTGCGCCACCGGCGCAGTATGTTTCAGCGAGCATGTCAGCGATCGCATCAGCACCTGCTACATAGATGGTGCAGCCGCCCTTCATCCAGAGAAGGAACTTGATGATGCGTTCGATATAAAGATTGTTCAGCGCAACATTCTCACCTTCATGAGGGAGGATCTGTGAGGACCAGCGGAAGCAAGTACCATCGAGACGGGAGAGCGCGATTTCGATTGTGCTAGAGCCAGGAGTCGCGGCGACCTTTTCGGCGTAAGCCTTAGTCCAGAGAACTGGTGCGACGAAGTTAGGATCAAGTACGGGTGTATATTGAGCTTGAATATTCATAATTTAATGCGTTTGCGTTGCTATGGGTTTTAGTACTACCATGAACGGACTAAGCTGGCAAGCAAAAAAAACCAAACGTCCTTATTAATGTATTTGATTTTTGCATTTCGCATTCTTTCTCATTCTGCGCGTATTCTTACTCTATTCTCTGTAAAATCTAAAAACACCGTGTATAATGCGACATTTTGACGAAAACTGACTTAGTCCATTGTGTACATATATTAGTCTGGAGTTATAGGGGCTGGCATGATAAACTGCTCGCCTATGGCGGAAAAGTTTCAAGAACTACTACATTGGCTCAGCACGAGCAAGACACTGCATCAGTGGGTGATCTTTATCTTATTCCTTATCGCAGGCTGGGTCCTTAATAAAATCATGCGCAAGGTTTTTGATAAGGCAACCCTCGCGCTGCATCTACCCCTGCCTGTCATCTCTATCCTACGCCCTACCACCTCGGTGGTCATCTGGTTCATCGTGCTCTCGCAGGGTCTCAGCGTGCTGGGGATTAATGTCACGAGCATACTCGGTGCTGCTGGTGTACTCGGTGTCGCCATCGGTTTCGCCTCCCAGACCTCACTGAGCAATGTGATCAGCGGTCTCTTCATCATCACGGAAAAGCAGCTGAAAATAGGCGACTACATACGCGTCGAGGCCGTGGAAGGCTCGGTAGAAAGTATAAATCTCCTCGCCGTCTGGCTGCGTCAGGTCGATAATTCCCTCGTCCGCGTGCCAAATAGCACCCTCATCCAGAGCCCCGTCGTGAATATCACAGGTGACAAGCTACGTCGCTGCGACTTCCTCATCGGAGTCGAGTATGGAAGCGACCTCAGTAAGGTGAGACGCGTGCTGCTCGACGTGATAGAGCTACAGGATAAGCTGGCAGAAGACCCTGCGCCTGTCGTGCATTTCAAGGGCTTCGGCGACAGCTCCTTGGATCTACTCATAGGCGCATGGTGCAAGACCGCCGACTACCATGATGTGAGGTATGACTTCGCCGTATCTCTGCTCGCCGCTTTCAAGCGCGAAGGTATTAACATACCCTTCCCTACACGCACACTGCTCATGGATGACAGTGTGAAGAAGCCCTAATAATCCAGCCCCCCCCCCTCTCATCGAATATCATGTGGACGAATCCCCCAGCCATGAGTCTACCGCGCAACTTCTCCGTCATGGTGAAGCCCGTCGGTAGCCAGTGCAACCTCCGCTGCGCCTACTGCTACTATCTCGATAAGTCGCTGTTCTACCCCTCTGATGACGGGAAGTTCAAGCAGACCCTCATGAGTGACCGCGTCCTGCGCGAGTATATAGAACAGTACTTTGATGCGAATGACTCCGAAGTCGTCACCTTCTGCTGGCATGGAGGTGAACCACTCATGGCGGGCATGGATTTCTACAAGCGCGCGCTTAAGTACCAGAAAAAATACGGTAAGGGGCGCAAGGTAGAAAACGCCCTCCAGACCAATGGTCTTCTCATGAACCAAGAATGGTGTCGATTCTTCCATGATAACCTGTTCCTCATCGGACTCTCTCTCGACGGTCCCGCTGAGATTCATGACAACTACCGCCGCACCCTAGGTGGCGGTCCGACCTTCACCCGCGTCATGCGCGCTGTGGAGAACATGGCAAAGCACCGCGTGGAGTTCAACACCATGACCGTCGTGAACCGCCTCAGCGAAGGACGCGGCGCGGAGCTATACAAATTCTTCAAGGCCATAGGTAGCCACTACATGCAGTTCATCCCAGCCGTGGACCTCCTCTCAGACGAGCAAGTCGCCCACCTCGGTGATAGACAGCGACTCCTAGGCGCGCACCAAGCCATCGCCATGCCTGAGAACTCCCATCTCAGCGAGTGGAGCATTAGCGCGGAAGGCTACGGACGTTTCATGTGCGAAGTCTACGACGAATGGATTAAAAAAGACGTAGGCCGCTACTACGTGCAGCTCTTTGATGCCACGCTGGCGAACTACTACGGCGCGATGCCCGGACTCTGCTCCTCAGCGGAGACCTGTGGAAACGCCCTCGTTGTCGAGCATAATGGCGACGTGTACAGCTGCGACCATTTCGTTTTCCCAGAATACCTGCTGGGGAATCTCAAGAGTCGCCACATCTCCGAGATGCAGAGTTCCCCCGAGCTCTTCCACTTCGGCATCGCAAAAGCGGCGAATCTCCCGAGCAACTGCCGCAGCTGCTCCCATTACAAGGCATGCAAAGGCGGCTGCCCGAAGCATCGCTTCGTCCCCATCGAGGGAGAGAAAACACCGCATAACTACCTCTGCGCTGGCTACCAGCTCTTCTTCGAGCACGTACGCCCCAGCATGGAGCGCATGTGCTCGCTGCTCCACCGAGGAGAATCCCCTATGAAAATCATGGAAGAGCGAGGCACACTTTAAGTTAAATAAGCTGCGTCGCGATCTCATCGACGAGCAGCTTGCCACGGCTCGTCAGGATGAGCCGCTCCTCAGTCATCACGGCATAACCCTCCTCACAGAGAGCTGGGAGTAAATAATTATAGTCATGTCCACTGTCTTCTCCTAGCAGATGAAGAGGCAGTCCCTCATCCGTGCGCAGCGTGAGCCCGATGAGTTCCGTGCGCCTCTGCTCCGCGTCGATAAGCTCGGCATGACAGGGAGGCAGCATCCCTGCGAGTAGGGATGCGGAATAAGCCGCGGTGTCGCCATCATTCTCATAGCGTACACCATCTACTGTACCGACAGCACCGGGGCCTAGGCCTGTGTAGTCCTTCCCTGCCCAGTTCGCGAGATTATGAAGAGAGCGGCACCCCTCACGCGCGTAGTTAGACACCTCGTAGTGACGGAAGCCTGCGTCCGTCAGCAAGCGATCCGCCAGCTGGAACATCGCGACATCCGTCTCCTCGTCCCCTGCCTTTGCCCCATACATTTCAAAGAAGCTCGTGTCCTCCTCGTAGGTGAGATTGTAGGTGGAAATATGCGAGGTTTCTAGCGCGATCGCCGCGCGCAGGCTCGTCTCCCACTGCTCCAGACTCTGCTGTGGTAGCGAGAACATGAGATCTATATTAATCTGCGCGAAGCCAGCCTGCTTCAGAATCGCTACACTATCCTGCGCCTGCTGCACAGAATGCGTGCGCCCGAGAAGCTTTAGCATGTCCGTATCAAATGACTGAATACCTAAGGAAATGCGCGTCAAGCCCAGCTCGCGCCACAGCACCGCCTTCGGCAGGTGGAAGGTCGCAGGATTCGCCTCTAGCGTCCACTCCTTCACCGCGTCAAATAGCAGCCCCGCGCCACCCTCTGCACGAGGAGCTTTCAGCCCCTCCACCAGACGCGTCATGAGGGTAGGTGAGAGCATGCTCGGCGTCCCACCCCCCATGAAAATTGTCTCTGGCGCATAGCCATCAGGCAGACGCAAGCGCGCTTCAATGATGAGAGCCTGAATAAAAGCCTTCATATCCGTAGCCGCTGGCGTATGCTTATAAAACGCGCAGTAAGGACAGATGCGGTGACAAAAGGGGATATGAATATACAGATGCATGCGGTGATGTAAAAGAAAGAACTGGGATCTGCGTGACGCAGACCCCAGTTACTAAAATTGAGTAGTACTCCTCAGTTTTTACAGGTCAGCAGCAGCATCCTTATCGAGGAAGTACTTCGCATCGCTATGGTTCTGGAGATAAGAAGCAGCTACATCGATGGTCACAGGACCTTCGATGGACTTCTGAACGATGGAGGCCTTCGCAGCACCCCATGCCATGAGGCGCACCTGCTTAGCAGCCATGATCGTCGCTACACCCATGGTGATAGCTGTGGTAGGCACATTCTCAGTACCGCCGAATGCAGGACCTGCATCCTTGATGGTCAGTTCGTCGAGGTGTACCTGACGTGTGAGCGTCGTGTCGTCAGAGCCTGGCTCATTGAAGCCGATGTGACCTGTACGACCTATGCCGAGAATCTGGAGGTCGAGACCGCCACATGCCTGAATCTTCGCTTCGTAAGCAGCGCAATGATCAGCGATGTCGTCCTGAGCCACCATACCGGAAGGAAGGTTGATGTTTTCAGTCTTGATATCGATGTGATTGAAAAGATTCTGGTGCATGAAGTACCAGTATGATTCTGGGTGATCACGGTCGAGACCGCAGTATTCATCAAGGTTGAACGAAGTAACGTTCGCGAAGGAAAGACCTTCTTCCTTGTGCAAGCGGATGAGCTCACCGTAGAAGGGAAGTGGAGTCGCGCCAGTAGCGAGACCGAGGACAACGCTCTTCCCCTCGGCTGCGCGAGAGCGGATGAGCTGAGCGACTTCAGCCGCGAGACTAGCTGCGGCAGTTTGTGGTGTATCGAATACTTCGTAAGTCATGGTGACCCCATTGTATAAGACCCGCCCTTAAATTCAATCCTAAAGTGCTTTTTTCGTCTTAAAATGAAAAAAAATGCAGAAAGATTAAAAAAGATCTTGCAATACTTTTCTTATTCCTGTAGTGTCCTCCTGCACACAGTTAGCAAACACCGCTGTAGTCCGAAGATGAAGCTCGCATTCGACATGCGTGGGGCATCAGTACAGAACTCAGCAGTAGCTTCACTCAGAGAAGGACCGCTAATTGTGCTAACCATAGGAACGCCTCCTTAGCTCAGTTGGTTAGAGCAGCTGACTCTTAATCAGTTTGTCCGCGGTTCGAGTCCGCGAGGGGGTATTCTAAGAAAGCCTTGAAGTTTAACCACTTCAAGGCTTTTTGCTGTCAACTCTCATTTTTTTCTCTTGACGAAAACACGATTATTTGTATAATCGACCACAGTTACACGACATGAACAATCGTTCCCAAAATCAGATAAACTCATCGGCACATGCAGCGGAGGCTTGGGCTTGGCGCAGCTATGATATTTATCTACACTAAGGGAAGCACTTTGTGTCGCAGGCGCATATACGTCTAGACTCATTTTTATCTAAAACGCTCTGGCTTCCCGATAGCCCGAGCGTTTTTTCTTTTTTAATATCTAAAACTCATCCATCAATTATGAATATCATCCTCCAGCAGCAATGCAGGCTACTTCCAGAAGGCGACACTCAGACGCCTATACGACTGTTTATGCAGATATCCCAGCAGAATCCCCACGCTATTCTCCTCGAGAGTGCCGAGGTGGACGGACGCTGGGGACGCTACAGTATCATAGCGACGGACTTCATCGCCGAATTCGCCTGCAAGGAAGGTAAGCTCTGCCTTCACACAGAGCATCCCGAGCTTCAGGGATTAAGAGAGCTGGACGGGCAGCCCTACATGGCAGCCATGCACAGCCTGCTCGCCTCGCTGGAAATCCAGACAGATGACCCTGCCGCTCCTCCTATCACGCGCGCTATTTATGGCTACTGGGGCTATGAAATGGCTGCTATTTTCCAGCCGAAGCTCGCTAATACCATCTCCGTCAGCCATGCGGAGAGCCATCTCGTCCTGCCAGCCACTCTTCTCGTATTTGACCATCTGTACAACAAGCTCTACCAGCTGAGCATAGGCGAGCATCGTGATATGTCGACGCTGGTCGATAGCCCTCAGATGAGTTACGAGTCACTGGTGATAGGTGATACGATGCGCTCGCCGAATGAGGTGCAGTACAAGCAGGGGGTAGAGCAGGTACGCAAGCTCCTGCATGAGGGGGAAGCCATTCAGGTGGTAGGCTCGACCCAGTGCAGCGCGAGCTTCGAGGGTGATAGCTTCGTGCTCTACCGTCGCATGCGTGGGATTAACCCCTCGCCTTATATGTTCTACATGCGTTTTGAGAACATGGAGCTCTTCGGTGCGTCTCCAGAGGTCATGGTGAGCTGCACGAATAACAAGTTACTCCTCTCCCCCATCGCAGGCACACGTCGTCGTGGGAAAGATGCCGCCGAGGACGAAGCCCTCGCGAGCGACATGCTCGCTGATCCAAAAGAACGCGCGGAGCATATCATGCTCGTCGACCTCGGGCGCAATGACCTAGGGCGCGTCGCACAAGGCGGCAGCGTCGAGGTCGAGCGACTGATGAGTGTGGAGAAGTTCTCCCACGTCATGCACATGACCAGTCGCGTCACGGCTCAGCTTACAGAAGGACTCGATGCGCTAGACATCTTAGCAAACACCTTCCCCGCTGGCACCGTCAGTGGTGCGCCGAAGATACGCGCCATGGAGATCATCCACGGCATTGAAAACAACCCACGCGGGCCTTACGCTGGCTGCATAGGCTGGATGAGCCTTGACAAGGATGCCGTGCATCTGAATACGGGCATCACCATACGCTCCATGTGGCATCGTGATGGGAAACTCTACTGGCAGATGGGCGCAGGCCTCGTCTATGATTCGAACCCCGATGCCGAGTGGATGGAGTGCCGTAACAAGGGGCGCATCATCGACACTATCCTTGGAAGAAACGATCTAGCCTAAGCTAATTGTTCACGCTAAAACAGACTTATTCACAATTTTTATCATTTTATTCATATTTTAGAATCATGTTCCTTTTCATCGACAACTACGATTCCTTTTCCTACAACATCATTCAGTACTTCCAGCAGCTGGGCGAAACACCCATGATCGTGTGCAATGATGATCCCCGCCTCCTTGAGCTCGCTCATGACCCCGAGCTGGAGAAAGTGGTGATATCTCCCGGTCCTAGTAATCCAGAAAATGCGGGCTACTGCCTCGAGTTCCTCGACCACCTCCCCCATCACATCCCTGTGCTGGGGGTGTGCCTAGGCATGCAGTGCCTAGGACACCATGCAGGCTGCCCCGTCGTGCGTGGTCCTCGTGTGATGCATGGTAAGACAAGCGAGATAGAGCACGGCGGCACAGGTCTGTACAAGGGGATTAAGTCCCCCATGACCATAGGTCGCTACCATTCTCTCGTCGTGAAGTGCGCGGACAACCACCCGACCCTCGACGTAACTGCTCGTGATGATGACGGAGAGGCCATGAGCATACGATTCAAGGACAGACCCTGGGTAGGCGTGCAGTACCACCCCGAGTCCATTCTGACGACGCAGGGCATGGAGCTGCTCGCGAACTTCCCTTCTGCCATCATCGGTTCGCATACGCGAGCGAAGAGCATCTCGCCTCTCATCGACCAGCTCGCGGAGCGAAAGAATCTCAGCGATGAGCAGGCAGAGCTCGCCTTCGGTGCTCTCATGGACGGGGAACTCACTCCAGCACAGTCTGGTGCATTCCTCCTCACGCTGCGTAGCAAGGGGGAAACAAGCGTGGAAATGGCTGCCGCCGTGCGCTGTGCACTGGAGCGAGCTCTCCCCATCACAGGTATCTCGGGTGATCATATTGACATCGTGGGCACAGGAGGTGATGGAAAGAAGAGCTTCAACTGCTCGACGGCGACCGCACTCTACCTCGCCGCTCTCGGCTATCAGGTGCTCAAGCATGGCAACCGTGCGATCTCGTCTAGCTCTGGTGCTGGAGATGTGCTGGAACGACTTGGCTATACCGCCGTGTCTGATGCCGAAGGTGTCGTGAGTAATCTAAAGCGCGACGGCTTCGCCTTCGCCTTCGCCCCGCACTTCCACCCTAGCTTTAAGAACATAGGACCTATTCGAAATGAACTAGGCGTGCGCACCCTCTTCAACCTCCTAGGTCCACTCATTAACCCGAGCCGCCCGAGCCACATCCTCCTCGGTGTAGCGAAGCCCGAGCAGGTCGACACGACGGCCGATGTCTTGGCTCGTGGGAGCTACAAGCGCGCCATGGTGCTGTGCGGCAGTGGTGGCTATGATGAGGCTACCGCCTTCGGTGTGACTCGTATCAAGCTCATCGAAGGACAGGAACTCAGTGAGTTCAGCTTCGATCCCGCCGAGCATGGCTTCCCTGTACCGCAGAGCGAAGACGAGCTCATTGTCGAAACGAAAGAAGAAGCCTCCGAAGTACTGTACGAATTACTCCATGGACGAGGAAACCAAGCCATGCTCGACATGATCGCGATTAATCTCGCTCTCGCCATCCAGTTGCTTGAGCCTAGCTTCACCATCGAGCAGTGCGTCGCGAAGGCACGCAGCGCAGTCAGCGCAGGTGTGGCAGCACGCGTCATCGCTCACTGGAAACACCAAGCTTAAACGATCATGAATTTACAACGTTTTATAGACGCGAAGCAGGAAGAACTCGCCCAGCTGCGCCAGCATATGCCAGAGCCACTGAATATCCAGCGCCCCGACTTCCTCGCGACCCTGATGTCCACTCCCCCTGCTGGCGAGCCCCTGCGCGTGATCGCGGAGTTTAAGAAGGCTTCACCTTCAGCAGGCTCTATTAATGAGCACGCGTCCGTAGGCGATGTGGCAGAGCAATACGCACAGGGCGGCGCGAGCTGCATGAGCGTGCTGACAGAAGAGCTCTACTTCAAGGGAGCTCTGGAAGATCTTCACGATGCCGCAGCGGCGGGTATCCCCCTCCTGCGTAAGGATTTCATATTCGATGACTTGCAGGTACGCCAGAGCTTTGCTAGCCCTTGCAGCGCACTGCTCCTCATCGTCGCACTCACCCCCTGTGTAGATACACTGCGCCGCCTTCGTGAGCTGGCAGAATCACAGGGGATTCATGCCGTCGTAGAGATCTTCAGCGAAGAAGAACTAAACATGGCCAGAGCCTCGGGAGCTCGTATCATTCAGGTGAATGCGCGTAATCTCGAAAACTTCGAGACCGACCGTGAAGAGGGGCTGAAGCTCGCCACCCTGCGCGAAGAGCACGAGTGCTGGATCGCGGCCAGCGCGATGAGCGAGCCAGAGCATCTCGTAGAAGCTGCGCGCGCTGGCTATCAAGCGGCACTCATCGGAACAGCCCTCATGCGCAGTGATACGCCCACGGCAGAACTACAGCGTCTCCTGCGCAAGGACACATCCTCATGAATCCCTTCATTAAGGTCTGCGGACAGACACACCAGTCATCCATCGACACAGCGCTGAGCATGGGGGTGAATGCTGTAGGCTTCATCTTCCACCCAGCGAGCCCTCGCTCAGTCACCCCTGCACGCGTGGTGAACTTCCGCACAGGACTCGCGAAACGCTTCGGTGTATTCGTAAAGCAAGACGCGCTCACCATACGCAGCTACATGAATCTATGCAAGCTGGACTACGCGCAGCTGCACGGCGCGTATAGCCCCGAAGACGCTCTAAGCATAGGCGTGAAGAAGGTAGTGCGTGTCATATGGCCAGATCGCTATGACTCGCTAGATGACTTGCAGTCACATATCAACACATGGCGTGACTACTGCGCCTACTTCCTCGTCGACGCGGGCATAGAGGGCGGTGGTCATGGCAGGACACTAAAAAGCGAGAAGCTGGTGAAGAAGCTACGCTTCCCTCGCCCTTGGCTTCTCGCTGGTGGTTTAAACGCCACGAACGCCGCTGCTCTTCTCCACTCGCTGAGACCTGATGGTCTCGATCTGAACAGTGGATTAGAAATGGCAGCGGGATTGAAGAGCAGCACAAAGCTGCTCGACACGCTCCGCGCTATTTCGAATTAAATCCTTATTTTATTGCTGCTCTGCTTGCGCCGCTTGCAGGGCAGCTTTTTCCTGCTCGCGCAGCTCCTGTGTGAGCTTCATGGCGCAGAAGTTAGGTCCGCACATGGAGCAGAAGTGTGCTTTCTTCGCCCCTGCGTGCGGCAGGGTCAGATCGTGGAAGGCACGTGCACGATGAGGGTCAAGAGACAGATTAAACTGATCTTCCCAGCGGAACTCGAAGCGAGCCTTCGACAGCGCATTATCGCGTAGCTGCGCCGATGGATGCCCCTTCGCTAGGTCAGCAGCATGTGCTGCGAGCTTGTAAGTCACGACACCTTCACGCACGTCCTGCTTATCAGGAAGCCCGAGATGCTCCTTGCAGGTCACGTAGCAGAGCATCGCGCAGCCTTCTTGTGCTATCTGTGCAGCACCGAGTGCGCCTGTGATGTGGTCATAGCCTGGGGCGATGTCCGTCGCCAGAGGTCCCAGCGTGTAGAAGGGAGCTTCATAGCACCACTCCAGCTGCTTGTGCATATTCTCAGGAACGAGATGCAAAGGAACGTGACCTGGACCTTCATTCATCACCTGCACGCCCTTATCCCAAGCCGTCTTCGTGAGTTCGCCTTGGACTTCGAGCTCAGCGAGCTGAGCGAAGTCATTCGCATCAGCGATAGAACCGGGACGCAGACCATCACCGATGGATATACTGACGTCGTATGTCGCGAGAATGTCGCAGATCTCATCCCAGTGCGTGTAGAGGAAGTTTTCCTTCTGATTAATCATCATCCACTTTGCGATGATAGAGCCGCCTCGTGAGACGATACCTGTCATGCGACGCGTCGTGTGAGGTACGAAGCGTCCTAGCAGACCAGCATGAATGGTCACGTAGTCAACACCCTGACGCGCCTGCTCGATGAGCGTGCCACGGAAGATTTCCCATGACAGGTGCTCCACACGTCCTGAGCATCGCTCAAGACTCTGGTACATAGGTACTGTACCGATAGGGACAGGACTGTTGCGAAGTATCCACTCACGCGTGCGATGGATGTCGTCACCCGTGGAAAGATCCATCACAGTGTCAGAGCCCCAGTGTATAGCCCAGCGCAGCTTCTCTACTTCTTCTTCGATGCCGGAGGAAATAGCGGAGTTACCTATATTCGCATTGATCTTGCAAAGGAAGTTACGACCTATAGCCATAGGCTCGCACTCTGGGTGATTGATATTAAGAGGAATGAGCGCACGTCCAGACGCGACCTCATCACGCACAAACTCAGGCGTGAAGTAGGCTGGCATGCGGCTGCGCATGCGCGGGTGCGCAGGATGCTGGTAATGCAGCTGCGTGCGTGCTTCGAGGCTACGATGATTAAAGCCAGCCTCACGCTCTAAGTCGCTAGGACGAGGCATCCCCGTACCATGGAAGGCGAGCGTATCGAGTGCTGCCTGTGCGCCATCGGGGCGTGTCTTATCATGAGGGAACTGGTCGTAAATCGCCTTAAAAGCTTGCTCGCGACCGAGGTTTTCACGAATGGCGACATACTCCATCTCAGGCGTGATGATACCACGCTGTGCGTAGCTACGCTGTGTAGGGGGTGCACTCAGATCATGCGCGGCGTAGACATCAGCTGCCTCTTCGACGACATCTTCACGGCTAGTAATCCAGCTGTGACGTAGACGAGGAAGACCCTCTTCTACCGTGCCCGTGTAGCTTTCATCCCCCCAAGAACCAGAGCAATCATAGATGGTGACTGGATCATTTTTCTCCGTTGTGCCATCAGGGAACAGAGTATCACTCTGCTCTACTTCGCGCATGGCGACTTGAACTTCTGGGAAAAGCTTCCCTTCGACGTAAATTCTCTTCGAGCCAGTATACTTCAGTTCTTCTGTGTTCATTTCTGAGATCAGTGTACCATGATCTCAGAGCTTAGCAAAGTTCAAATTAGCTCTCGTCCTTGATAATATAGATAGGACGGCACTTTGCCTCCAGATACAGCTTTGCCATATACTGACCCAGTATCCCTACTGTGAGCAACTGACAGCCGCCGAGGAAACCAATGATACACACGAGCGAAGGATAACCATTTACAGGATTATCCCATATCAGCGTGTTCATCACCATGGCGCAGATATAAATAAAACTCACGATACATACAACAAGCCCCAGAAGAGAAGCTAGCTGCAATGGCGCGGTAGAAAAGGACAATATACCCTCCACCGAGTACTTGAACAGCCCCCAGAATGACCATGAAGTATCACCAGCTACTCGCGGAATATTATGATAAGGAAGCCACTTTGTCTTAAATCCGACAAAGCTAAAGATCCCCTTCGAAAAGCGATTGTACTCAGGCAGCGCGATGATAGCCTCAAGCATCTGGCGTGTCATGAGTCGAAAGTCGCGAGCGCCATCAACGATGGGGATGCTGGAAATCTTATTAATCACGTAGTAGAATGTACGCGCAAAAAGAGAGCGGAAGAATGGCTCACCATCGCGCGTCGTTCGACGTGCTGCCACACAGTCATAGCCGTCATCCTGAATACCTGAGAGCATGTCCGATAGCATCTCTAGTGGGTCTTGTAAATCCACATCCATGATGGCGATATAGTCACCTGTACATTTCTTAAAACCTGCTAGCATAGCAGGCTCTTTTCCGAAATTTCTGGAAAAGGTAATGTACTTTACACGCTCATCCTTCTCACTCAGGGAGCGGATAACATCAATGGTCTTATCGCTCGATCCATCATCCACAAAAACCACTTCAAATCGAGCACGCTCCAGCATCGTTTTTGCAAAGATGACAAAGGCCTCATAAAAATAAGGAACAGCTGCGTCTTCGTTATAGCAGGGTACGACGAGCGATAAGAGGGGAAGAGGCTTCATATTCTGGAGTCTAAGATTATCATCGCTCTCACTACATGTCAATACAAAAGCGACGATGAAACAGGGGTGAAACAGGGAAGCTATAAAGGAGAAACCACCCTACTTCACTCTTAATATCTTCTCCATGGCTTTACCTTTAGCCAGTTCGTCTATCAATTTATCGAGATAGCGGATTTCCTTATCGAATGGTTCGGTGATGTCGGCTATTTTTACGCCACAGATAGAGCCTTTAATGAGGACTCTATTTGGATGGGGGGCTGGGGAGTTCTTGAAAAAAGCTTCTACGCTAATGCTGCTGTCAATTTGCTGTAGCAAGTCCTCCGGGGAATAACCGCAGAGCCAGCAGATGACTTCCCGCACTTCGTCGGCGGTCCTGCCCTTTCTTTCGGCTTTTGCCACATAGAGGGAAAACAGCTTCGAAAACTCCATTTCGTATACTTTTTTCATGTAGAATAAACAAAACAAGACGCTACTATCAAGGTATCTCTCACTGTCGAAGAACTCGCTTAGCAAGTATTCTTACGAACTGTAAGAAGCCACCTCAATGTAACGCCTTGTTTCCTATTAAATGATGAAATTTAATGATTACATGGCCTGCATGCCTTGGCTCCGCAGAGCTTCGATCATTTCAGGAGTCAGGTCTATAGGCTGACCACCGGGCTTACCAGCACCGGGGCTGATGCCGATAAGCTCCAGCTTGAAAATGAGCGTAGCGTTCTTGCCGATGCGTCCAGAACCACTTTCACCATAGCCGAGTTCGGATGGAATGTAGACTTCCCATGTAGAACCAGCAGGCATGAGCTTGAGTGCTTCAGAGAAACCGGGGACTACTTGATTAATGCCGAACTCGATAGGTTCTTTCGAGGCATCGAAGACTGTGCCATCGATGTGGCGACCTTCGTACATTACTTTGCAAATAGCGGACTGCCCATCCTTAGCAGAATCGTACTTAGCCCCCTTACCCTCGGTGATAACCTTGTACTGGAGACCAGAGGGGAGTGTGAGGACACCGGGCTTCTTCGCGTTCTCTTCGAGGAACTTCTTGCCAGCCTCTGCATTCGCAGTGCCTTGAGCGTCGTCGAGTTTCTTCAGGTTATCTACAAATGCCTGCATGTGTGTAGGAATCTTAGCTTCAATCTCAGGATCGAACTTGCCTTCGAAGCCTGCTGCGAAGCCTTGCTGGAAAATAGCAGGATCGAAATCGCTGGCCTTCAGTGATGCGGACTCTCCAGAGAGCTGCTGAGCGAATTGGAAACCCATGAGGTAGGAGGCTACCTTCTTGATCTCTTCAGGTGTAGGAGCTTCTGCTGCTGCTGGTGCAGGTTCTGGTGCTGGTGCGGCTGTCTGGGCGAGGCTGAGTGGAGTCAGAGCGAGGCTCAGACCGAGCATGATGCGTTGTGTTGTGTTCATATATGATGATTAGAGAAAATTGTCGTGCTAGGCGTTGAATATATTTTAGAAATCCCCTTTAGAGTTTGATCTTCACGCCGCGGTTGTTCACCCATGCGCGTGTGATGACTTGGAGCAGATACTCGATCTGATCGGAGTTATCCAGTCCGTACTCGATGGTGCGTGCGTGCGTGGTGTCGGGGAAGTTCTTCGCCACGGTGGTGGGTGTACCCGAGCGATTGATGGCGCGCGCCTTCACACGCTCGAGAAGGGCTTCAGCGTTTGTGCCCGAGGTGTTGTCATAGCGTGCGTAGAGGCGTATGGTGTTATTCCCCTTCGTATCTATGACGAGCTCGTGGATGGGTGTCTTTCCGTCGAGGAGAAACACATGGGTACTCACCGAGGTGATCTCCGAGAGCTTCACGACGAGCGTGCCTTGTCTCACTGAGTTCTGGATAAAAATGAGGAAAGGCTGGCGTATGTTATTATGCCCTGGCTTCTTCCTATCCGTGATGAAATTAGGCGGTTCTTTCGTCTCAGTTTCTTCTTGAGTAGAACCTACTTGTGCATGCAGGGGCAGGCTTAGAGCCATGAGTGAGAGTAGCGCGATAGTGGACAGGCGTTTCATACATCACTAGGTTTAATCTATTTTTCATTAAAGGTCAAGAAAGAAATCCCTTCTCACCTAGCCTTTGATCACCCGACTGATGGGGAGTAGCTGTTCGTTAATAGGGACTAAGGCATTAAAAAGGCAAAGAAAGGGATAATCTGTCATACGCTCCACGTCTATCGTTCCAAGCTTCAATTCGCCTCTGTCGAGCAGGGACTGCCTCATCACGCCTTCGAGGAAAACGCCCGATGGTGTCACCCAGTCACCCGGCTCACCGAAGGCTATATTCGCATAGCGGCCTTCGCAGACCTGCGTGCCGTGAAGGAGTAAGACATCATCCTTCGCCTCGACTCCATCCATCAGGGCATCGAGTTCGCGTCTGTCAGCCCATTTTGAGGAGTAATCTATATGCGAGGCATCTCGAAGCAAGAGATTTTCTATGCGGCGCATCTCATAAGGCATGATCTCGATGAGATCCACCTCGCCCTGCTGATTGTAGAGCAGTCTCAGCTTATGCTTACCGCGCATAGGCAGATTCACCAGCGCGAGCGCATGATGTAGCTGTAGATCATAGCCATCAGCGAGGCTGCGACTGACGCGTCTCTGATGGTAGTCTAGCAGCTGCATAGCACCATCTAGGACACATATACTCTCAAGTAGCAAAGGGGACATAGACTTTTTCTACCACTTCTTGATATTCCTCTTCCATGACGCTCATGGCGGTGATACCGCCTCCGCTCTTGTAGTAGAGCTTCTCGTCTTCCTTTTCTACGAATCGTATGCACACAGCACTCTCGACGCTTTCACCATCGAATACACCGAATACCCCTGTGTAGAAGCCTCTGTCCATGCTCTCAGCCGCAGCGATGATCTCGCATGTTTTTCTCTTCGGTGCGCCAGATATACTGCCGGCAGGCAAGAGCTGGTGGAACATATCGCCGAGGCGGCTTGCCCAGTCATTGCTTAGCTCACCTGAGATCTCGGAGCTCGTCTGATAGATCGCGCCTCGCGTCGTCTCGATAAGATCGACGTAGCGATAGCGCACGACATGCACATGGCGGCTGATGCGCGAGAGGTCATTGCGCAAAAGATCGACGATGGTCGCATGTTCGCACTGTTCTTTTTCATTGTCTAACAAGCATTTTTTCGCATCGGAGACAGAGGCTGAGATCGTGCCTTTCATGGGGTAGGTCGAGATCGTACGATCTTTAATATGAATAAATGCCTCGGGAGAGAAGCAGCAGAATTCATCTTCGACAAGCAGCTTGTAGGGAGCTCGAGCGTGATGGAAAAAATGAGCTAGTTCTAAGTTCGTTTCGAGGCCTGAGCGTGCGCAGAGGTTTAGCAAATAACTGTTCCCAGATCGGATTTCCTCCTGCACCAGATGGAAGGCCTCGGCGTAGCGGTCCTTACTCGGAGGCAAGACATCGAAATACACCTTCTCGGGTAATAAAGCCAACACCCCCATTCTCCTCTGATTGGGCAGTGCGTACTGAATCGTCGATGGCATATCCCGCAGCGGGTACAGATACGCATGCTCTCCACAGTAGGAGATGAGGAAGAAGAAGGGCTCGGACTCCGCGCCCCAGTCGTTCATCTGCTTCACCCATTCTTCTGGACTTTTACTCTTCATCAAATTGCGCCTACTATAAGCGAAGTCTCCCCATGTCGCAAGCAGAATCAGGTCTACAGGCTGGAAAATACCATGACGAACCTACTTTCTGCTTCCACGCCTCTGCCCCTTGTGCTAAACTGACGAAACGATGGAAGAATATTTTTATGAAGCATTCAGCGGTATGGCACGCCTAGGTCCTGGTAGCGAGCAGTGCAGCTTACAGGCTATTTCTTATATGGATAAGGATAGAGCTGTGAAGATTCTCGATGTGGGCTGTGGTGTGGGTACGCATACTCTCCTGATAGCTGAAGTGATGGTGCATGCGCATATCATCGCCATTGATAATAACCAAGAGTACATAGACCAGCTGAATACTGACGCTCAGACGCGCGGCCTATCAGACAGGGTACAGGGTGTCTGTATGTCCATGTTTGAAATGAGCTTTGAAGATGCCAGCTTCGATTACATCTTCGCGGAAGGTTCTATCTACATCGCAGGCTTTAGCAAGGGGCTAGCCGACTGGAAGAAGCTTCTGAAGCCCGAGGGCTTACTGATATGCAGCGAGATCAGCTGGATTCACCCCGAGCCCTCAGCTCAGGCTCAGGAGTTCTGGTCAGCGGCCTATCCAGAAATGGACTTCGTGGCTCATAAGGAGGCTCAGGCCGTGGCTCTAGGTTACGATGTCATCGCCTCCTTCCCCCTGCCGAAGGACGCGTGGACGCTGAACTATTATATCCCACTCCAGGCGAATCTTGACAAGATGGCTCAGAAGTACGGTGACAACAGCACAGCACAAGAAGTCATCGCCATGATACAGCAGGAAATAGACCTGTACCATGAGGCCAGCGATGACTACAGCTACGTCTTCTATATCTTAAAAAATTAAACAGCCCTCCATCATGAATTACATTCTCTTCTCAGCCCTCGCACTCTCATCCCCTGTGGTCATGGCGAGCAGCGTCACCCCGAAGTCAAATGAAGATCAGGCTATCGCGAATTATGTCTACGCGTGGATAAGCACAAAGTGTGATGTACTCCTACTCCAATTGGAAAAGGAGATGACTCCAGATGAATTTGAGATAGCGGACATTCGTTCGTCTATAAACATCCGACTTGATGAGCTGCCACCGGCATACCAAGAATATCTTACAGCAAAAACCGCCATCATGCAGGTATACGTAAAAATGTTACCTATAGACGGCAAGATGGATGATGCTGAAAGAGATGCTTTACAGAGCCAAATGTCGCAGCTCATGGATGCCTGTGATAAGCTGTATGCAGCAGAAAATGAACTCATGTCATCTAGTATGCGCACGATCATGATGCAGATAGGATCAGAGTTAGACGCTGCAATGCCGCTAGGTGACTCCCCCTCGAAAGAAGAGATCGCAAAAGCTCAAGAACTCCTGCGATCCCTCTCTGCTCGATTAAAATCTCAGATCAAGCCCCAGCCCAAGATGGACATGACGGAGAGGGTAAAAGAAGTGACAGCGATGGAGCGCATTACCTTAGAGTTCCTGCTCGTGGGCTTCAAGGATACGGTGAAGCAATTAGAGAAGTCGAGCGATATAAAATTTGTCAGTTTTTTATCGCGTGCGCAAGAGGGAGTGATCTCGCTAGAGGGGTTACCCGAAGAGATGCGCGCCTTTATCATGGATAGATCCACTGATGAAGCAGCCTTTGAAAAATCTGAGATCACGAAGAAGCTAAACTTCTACCAAGCTTTAGCTCTCTTCAAGCTACTGACTGTAGATCCACGTGTGATTGAGCTCTACACGACCTCTATAGCTTATGATAAAGACGATCATGAGAAGAAGGCAGAACTCATCGAACACGCGAACCTCATGGTGAAAGCTATTGAATCGCGGCTTTCAAAGATCGAAAGCTAAGCAAGCTTAGAATAAAAAAATGCCCTTGGGACTCTTCCCAAGGGCATTTTTTACTATTAGCAGGAGCTACAAGCTGGTGCGGACTCTTTCTCTCGCTCGATCGCCTCTATATTCTTAGATGGTGAGGGGCAGCAAGAGTCAGTGGCAGGAGTCGCAGCGTCTGAGCTGGCTGGCTTTGGCGACTCGGGTGAGAGGCAGAGAACGTAGGCCACGGATGCGGCGGCTATCCAGAGGATGATGTGTGGCCAGATCTTGCGCTTAGGCCTGCTCTCACAGCAGGAGCTACTGCTAGCGCAGCAGGATGTCTTCTTAGGATTTCGGAAGTACAGTGTCCAGAATCCATAAGCGATCGCCACGACCGAGACTGTGATGAAGTAAGGCTGGTACTCGCTAAAGAAGCTGAGCTCTGATGCTCCTATTCCCACGGTGGCTAAGATACTGGCGATGATGGGCATCCCGCAGCATGACACCATGCCGAGAGAGGCGAATACTGTCGATAATATACCTGCGGATGACGCACCGACTACTGATTTTTTACTCATATGATGATTGCTTTCTATTATAAGAAGATGCTAAAGAGGTAGCCTGTCGTGATAGCGATGCCGATCACACAGAAGACGAAGATGAAGACCATCTGCTTCTTGAATATCGCGCTAAGGAGGGATACTTCAGGAATGCTAGCCCCCGCACCACCGATGATGAGGGCGACGAGTGTACCGAGACCTACTCCCTTTTGCGTCAAGATGTCAGCGATGGGGATCATCGTCTCTGTGCGGATGTACATGGGGATGCCAAGGAGTGCGGCAGCTGGGACTGAGAAGATCTCATTCGCCCCTGCGAACTGGGACAGGAAGTCGGCGGGGATGAAGCCATAGATGAATGCCCCTATGCTCGCGCCTAAGATGAGGTAGAATAAGACCTTGTTAAACAGCCCTACGGCATCCTTCATCGCATATCCCGAAGCCTTCAGCTGGCGCGTGAAGAATGATCCCTCGATATCCTGATAGCGAATCTCCTCGGGGGCATCGCAGCAGGAGCTGGAAGCAGCAGGGGGGGATGAGCAGCAGCTAGTCGCGGGCTCAGACTTAGGCGTGCAGCAGCTTGTCGCTGGAGCAGTCGAGCAGCAGCTGGATGCTGGCGCAGCCTCTGCCTTGGGGGAACAACAGCTTGTGGGAGCTGGATGTTCTTTACCCTTATTTCCTATATTCCCTATCTTGATGTAGCGATCAAATCCCTTGATGTCGAGGATATAGCCGACAACGACAGCGATAGTGAATGCCATACCTGCGTACATAACTGTCGGAATCACGCCGAAGAAGGTCAGGAAGAGGACGATGATAGCAGGATTCAGGATAGGAGAAGTCAGCAGGAAGGACATCATGCCCGCGAAGGGCGCCTTGCTCTTAATGAGTCCCATGAGCATGGGTATCGTCGAGCACGAGCAGAAGGGTGTCACCGAGCCGAGCAAACCTCCGAGGAGGCTGTTGAGCCACTTCGAGCGAGTCGTGAGGGCACGCTGTATCGTCTCCTTCGGGATATAAATCTGTAGCAGAGCTACGAGATAACTGATGAAGATAAAGAGAACGACTAGCTCCGCCATCAGGAAGATGAAGGTACCTATCACACCTGCCGCCCCAGCGTGCGCCATGCCGAGGAAGGACAGGGCGCTGTAGACTGCATCAATAATTGCGTTTTGTATTTCTTGCATATTTTGATTTATATATTTAGATTTATCGATATGTTAAACTAAAAAAATTAGCCTAGTTCTGTCAAGGAGAGTATGGCTTGCGCTGCCTGCTGCATCGCCTCATCAGAGATGCAGTAGTACATCCACCTACCCTCTTTTCGAGGAATGACAAGACCAGCGTCGCAGAGTATTTTCATGTGATGTGCGAGTGTAGACTGGGCGATAGAAAGATCGCTGCCTATGTCGCAGGCACAGGATTCTCGAGATTTCAAGTACTCAAGAATCTGAAAGCGGCTTTTGTCGCTCAGAGCTTTGAATACCTTCACTATGCTGTCTTGTGTCATGTCTGAAGAAAGATTAATCCATATATCTAAGTTTGTCAATATATAAATCACATGGTGATGATGAAAAAACTCTCTGCCAGAGCTTAAACCCTGACAGAGAGTATATAAGAATATTGATATCTAAACTTAGATTTCTTCGTTATAGCACTTCAGATACAGTGCTTCAAGGTCTTCTACGGTGACGCTGCGTGGGTTTCCGCCTGTGCATGCGTCGACGAGTGCCTGCTGTGCAAGCTTCGGTATGTCTGCGACTTGGAAGGCGGTGTCTTTCAGCGCAGGGATGTCGAGCTTGCGGCAGAGATCCATGATGGCGTTTACCGCGCAAGTGGCTGCTTCTTGCTCGCTGAGTCCTGTGATGTCCTTGCCGAGGGCTTCTGCGATCTTCGCGAACTTTGCAGGGCATTGCTCCGCGTTAAATGCTTCGACGTAGGGCATGAGGATGGCATTTGCCACACCGTGGGCGATGTCATACTCAGAGCCGAGCTGGTGCGCCATGGAGTGGACGATCCCAAGCCCTGCATTCGAGAAGGAGAGACCTGCGATGTAGGATGCCCAGGCCATCTTCGTGCGTGCTTCCAGATCGCTGCCGTCGGCGACGGCTTGCTCCAGAGATTCACCGATGAGACGGATAGACTCATAACTCAGTACGTCAGAGAGACCGAACGCGCCAGCTGTGACGTAGGACTCTACCGCGTGGCAGAGTGCGTCGAGGCCTGTGGCGGCTGTTGTCCCCTTGGGAACGCTCAGCATGAGTTCTGGGTCATTGATGGCGACGAGTGGAAGGCTATTCGGGTCGACCATTACCATCTTGATCTTGCGTATTTCGTCCGTGATGACGTAGTTGATCGTGACTTCGGAGGCTGTACCAGCTGTCGTGTTCACCGCGATGATGGGTGTGCCACGCTTTGTGGACTTTTCGATGCCTTCGTAGTCGCTGATTTTTCCGCCGTTGGAGGCGAGGATAGCGATAGCCTTCGCGCAGTCTTGAGGTGAACCGCCGCCAAGGGAAACGATAGCATCGCAGCCTTCGCTCTGGAAGACGGCTAATCCATCTTCGACGTTCTTCATCGTAGGATTAGGAACAGCTCCGTCATAGATGACGTAAGGAATATCAGCAGATTTCAGCACTGCTTCGATCTTCGCGGCTACACCGAACTGCACGAGTGGTGCGTCTGTGACGAGGAGGATCTTCTTCCAGCCACGCTTGGTGACTTCGGTGGAGATATTCTGGATGGCACCTGGTCCCACAAAGTTGAGCTCAGGCCAGTAGATACGTACGATTCGATTCATGGTGATAAAGAATGGTGGGGGATGCAAGATGCTGGCTTCATGCCATAAGTCTTACGAAGTCGCTATACTAGCAAATGCTCCTCCGCGCTGCAAGCATTTTCATCTATGCTTGCTATGGCAGGCAGGGCAGCCGCCCGGCACTCGCTATCGCGGTAGATTATCATCAATGCTTTGCGCAAAAGTTAAAGCTGCTGGCTCTGCAAGAGATACTATAAGAGTTTATTCAATCATCGCGAAACTTTAAGTATGGAGGAAACCTCAGCATAAATATCACATAATCTGGGCGCAGCTTCTTCACATACATTTCTAATGACTGTTGGTCAAAACGTCTATCATAAACGTAAGTTTCACTAAAGAGCGATGCCATGAATGGTATCGTAACGCAGGAGAAGCTATCTCTTACTATTAATACACTCTTATTATTAGTAGCATAATGATTTTTTATCTTTATAAAAGGATAATCACCACCCATATAAATGGCATAATCAATGACTGAATGCTCATCTTGGAGTCGTTTATGATTTTTTGCTAGAAACACCTCTTTAAAAGCCCCCCTCATGACATGTTGTGAAGGTGAAAACGACACTTGATAATCAGTATCAAAACTAGGAGTTATAATAGTAAAGTCATCATACTCATCTCGGATAATTTCAATTCTTTTACCGTGAGAACCTTTCAGGGCATTAGGGTATGTTTTAAACTCATAGTTTTTTTCATCTAATAAAGTATCAGAGAAGACTAGCTGGTAACGCTCCTTAAGAAAACTAGCTATGTGCTTAAATGCCCAAAAACCGGCTTCAGGGCGCCAGTGATGATCCGTCCTAAATAGCATCTCATCTAAAGTTTTCCCCTCAGCACGCATTTTTTCAAAAAGATTAATTTGCCCTATGGAACTCGGCAATGTGCGCATCAGTTGTTGCGCAAAATCATGTCGTTTTTTGAAAAAATGCTGATAATGCTCTACTTCACCATCTAGGTCAGAAGGTAGGCCGCTATAGTCTAGTGGCGGTGCTACTATCAGGTCGAAGGGTATCTCTTTCTGTAAGGCTTGCAGTTTAGGAATTTCTCTCTGCAAATAATAGCCTTTCTCAGGACTGTTCGTTATGTGCTCATGATATAGCGATATAAGATAACCTCCTCCTCGTTCGAAAACGAAAAGATCAGCATCGCTCACACCTTTTATAAAAAGTAAACGGTGCGCGTAATTATTTACGCGCACAAAGTCCCCTTTTATGTCTTCATTTTCCTTTTTTGCTTGCGCTAAATACTCATAAAACTTATCAAAAACGCTATGAGCTATGGGCACATTCAGAGAGAATGTATCAGGGGCTAGTGCATCGCTTGTATCACGAAATGGTAGAGTGGCAGGGTATGCGTACTGATCATTCTGCGCTACATCTATAGGTTTACTTTTGGGAATATTACTATCTACTAATGAGCCGAAAATGGCTGTAAAAACCGCTAAAAAATGTATCCAAAGCTTATAAGAGGACAAAATAATAATGATAAAAACACAAACTGCCATTACTCTACTACCATGCCGCATCATATACTGATCTTGAGAGCTCATACTACTATTTAGAAATTGGAATAAATAAATGGATTATGTCCTTCTTTAAAGATAAAAGAAAGTGAGATAAGAAATAGTATAATTAGAATTAAATTATAGGTATACTGAAAATATTTAAGGTGAGCGAACTTCTCCTTAAGCCAGGGCAACACGGGTAAAGAGAATACAGAAGCGAGAATAAATACAGTAAAATAATTATTCAAATAAAACAAGGCGCGTATATCAGTACCTCCTACACCATGATAACCTAACATAGAACTAATGTAATACCATGCATACGACAAACAGTCGGATCTAAAAATAACCCAGCCTATCACGACAAAAAACATCGTACTCATATGTGCAAGCTTGTACCTATACTTATCCCAATTAAAGATCTTCTCAAACATCAAAAGAACAAAGTAAAGCAAGCCCCAAGTAATAAAAGTCCAGTTAGCTCCATGCCAAATACCCGTGAGTAACCATACTACAAATATATTAAATATCATATGAAGGCGTGACGATACTCTATTACCACCAAGTGGAATGTACACATAATCACGAAACCATGTCCCTAAGGACATATGCCAACGCCGCCAAAACTCCGTGATTGTACGCGAGATATAGGGGTAATTAAAATTCTCAAGGAATTTAAAGCCAAACATTCGTCCCAAACCTATAGCCATATCTGAGTATGCCGAAAAGTCAAAATAAATCTGGAAAGTATAAGCTATAGCACCTAGCCAAGCCATGGTCATGCTAAGATCGGAGCCAGATGAGAATGCAGCATCAGCAATAATAGCCATATTATTCGCTATTAACATTTTTTTAGCGAGTCCTACTATAAAGCGCTGTAATCCACAGCAGAAATCATCCAAGCTTTCTTTTCGATTCTCAATTTGATCTGCTACGGTCTGATATCTCACGATAGGTCCCGCGATCAACTGGGGGAAAAAGGCAATATAGAACGCTACGTTCAAGGGATTTTTCTGCGCTTTCCCCTGCTCTCTGTATACGTCAATCACGTACGAAATTGCTTGGAACGTAAAAAACGAAATACCAAGCGGTAGCAATATCTTTGGTAAATAGTAATCACTCTCCAATATGGAGTTTGTCGTATCTAGTAAGAAGTTTGAATACTTAAAGGCCGCTATGATACCAAGATTACATAGCACCATCACCCATAAAACAAGCTTTATGACTATCCTACGTTGTCTAAATTGGTCTACTAGCAGCGCAAAAAACCAGTTCATAAAAATGGAAATGAGCATCACAAAAAGGAAGGACGGCTCACCCCAAGCGTAGAAAAACAAACTAGCAAATGTTAAGAAAACATTCTGACCTGTTCTTGTCCATCTTAGTATGACAAAGTAGACGAAGAGTATGATAGGTAAAAATATTAAAATGAACTCCTGACTTGTAAATAGCATATCGTATGATAAGGATGTATCACTTATAATAAAGCAATTATAAGCTCATGCGTAAAACGGACTTTTCTTCTTGCTTCAGTCTTAACGCTGGCTACTTGCGACCTTGCGCTGAACTCGCTTCTCCTCTATTTTTGATTAGGCGCAAAAGAGGACGAATACTTCATATCAAAGACAACAAGATTCTCTACAAAAAGAATAAGCCTACGAGATATAGATCTCCATTCTGCTAATATACGCATGGCGCAATTCTAGCAAAACTCATCTGCACAATCAAGCCTAATATAGTAATAGTGTTGGAACGTGTGCTCGAAGCAGCATAAGAACTATTAATAGCCATACTTCTTTTGCTTAATTTTCAGGCAGTAGAACGCAAACGCGAGACCTAGAGATTCTGCCACAGGGATGGCGTACCACAGGCCCTCGCTTCCCCAGATGAGAGGGAGCAAGAGGATGCCGCCCCCTAGGAAGATGAGTGTACGCGCCACGGCGACGAGGGCGGAGAAAAGACCATTCCCCAGAGCTGTAAAGAATGCCGAGATATAAATTCCAAATCCCATGAACAGGTAACCGAGCGAGAAGCTGTAGAACCCCTCCTGCGCCAGCTGATACACAGCACTACCCTCCATGGCGAAGATCGCGAGGATGTCATCGAGACAGAGGAGTGCTATGACATAAGTGAGCACGGCGATGCATCCGACACAGAGGAGCCCACCGCGCCTGATGCGCTGGAGCATAGGCTTATCCCCTCTCCCGTATTGATAACTAACGATGGGAGCTATACCGTCAGAGAAGCCGAGTGTGATGGAGACGAAGAGGAACTGTAGATAGAGTACGATGGAGAGTGCCGCGACACCGTTTTCGCCATAGTATTTCATAAATCCGAGATTGAACAGATAGGTGCTCACAGACATGGACAGACTCGTCACCATTTCGGAAGAGCCGTTGTAGCAGACGCGAGCGAACTGGCTTAGCTTAAGCTTCGGGCGGGTGAACTGCAGCACGCTCTTATCATTAAAGAAAAAGTAGATGAGCCCACTGATCGCCGGCACACAGGCACCGAGGCTCGTCGCGTAGGCTGCACCGCTAATGCCCCAGTTCCACTCGACAATGAACAGATAATCAAGAACGACATTACAAACCCCGGCCGCGAAGACGAGGCAAAGCCCGAGCCCAGGTCTGCCCGCGGTGACGAAGAACATCTGGAAGCTCATCTGTATCATCTGCACTGGTGCGAAGATCATCAGCGGAATGATATAATCACGGCTCATGTCACGCTGGGCATCAGAGCATCCTACGATATCAAGGATAGTCTCTACGCCTAGAATAGCAGCCAGACCGAGCGTCAGACCGAGCCCTATCTGTATACACACCAGCATGGTGAAGCTAGCGCGCGCTTTCTCAGCCTGGCCCTCGCCCATGAGTTTCGCCACGTAGGCACTACCACCGACGGCGAGCATGAGTGCGATGGCTTGCACAGCACCGAAGGCGGGGAAAACCATGTTCAACGACGAGAGCGCGAGCGAGCCCACATAGCGTGATACGAAAATGCCGTCGACGACGACATAGCTCGCTAGTACGAGCATGGTGAAGATGGTAGGAAGGGAGAAGCCGAGCAGTTCGCGCTTGCTACGGCCGAGATCAAGGGGATGATTCATGTGTGGGATATTGGATTAAGATTGAGGGCATCTTGCGAAATTAGCAGTTTCGGATTTTGCATGCACTTTGGATGATAATTTACGGCGTTTGGGCGCGCATAGCGAGCTATGTAAGCCCAAAAAGCTGTAAATTCTCGCCAAAATGCGGCAAAAGGCGTGCTGTTTCACTCATTTTCGAGATTATCATTCTGATCAGACTAATTTCGCAAGGTGCCTTTAAGGGTGTTTTCTAATTGTTCTAAAAAAGAGATGGCAGTTTCGACTAGGAGTTGCGCCTGCTCTTCCCCCATCGCTGTGAGGGCTGCCTGCTCAGCACTGTGTAATGAACCGACGAGTTCGGCGCGACGCTGCCAGCCCTTCTCTGTGAGAAAAACGAGCTTACCGCGCGCGTCATCAGGATTCGGAGCGAAGCTGACTTCACCGCGCTGTTCTAGCTCGCGTAGCATGCCTGTGAGAGTCTGCTTCGGGATGCGACAGCTCAGCGCAATATCGCGTGGACTCACCCCTGTATCCTTCTGCATATAATCGTACATCAAAAGCGTGTTAAGCGACTCGCCCTGTGTCTTAGCCCAGCGCCCATACAGATGATCCCACTGATGCGCCACACGCATCAATTCATGATGAAGGGCGTCTCTTTTATTTTTTTCGTGGCTGCTCATATGATACATATAGTACGATTTCGTACTATATGCAAGGCTTTTTTATCTCATTATTCTATAAATCCTTGAGAAAAATATCCTTCATGATATCATAACTCGTAGTTAATAAAGTTATGAAAGTAGTCTTACAAAGGGTAGAATCCGCCTGTGTACGCGTAGATTCTGAAGTTGTCGGTGCATGTCAGCAGGGTTATTGCCTATTAGTCGGCATAGAGGGCTCTGACACGGAGAGAGATCTCGAAGTCATGGCAAAAAAAATCGCTCACCTGCGCATCTGCTCCGATGAAAAGGGAAAGATGAATCGATCCATCCTTGATACTGCTGGCAGCATTTTGTGCGTCTCGCAGTTCACCCTTCTCGCTGATTGCAGCACAGGAAGGCGCCCCTCCTTCCTCGGTGCAGGCTCACCAGAAGAGGCGAAGCGTCTTTTTGATATCTTCGTCGCGGCGTTACGTAGCTACGACATCGCTGTGGAGACTGGCATTTTCGGTGCGAATATGCAGGTGGAGATCCACAATGATGGGCCTGTCACCTTCTATCTCGATTCAACCTCTAAAAAATAATACTATACACGCGTATACATAAAAAATCATGACACATCTACAGAGCAAGCGCGTCCTCATCACAGGAGGCGCGCACGGAATAGGAAAAGCTCTCGTGGAGGGCTTCACCGCAGCTGGTGCTCAGGTACACTTCTGCGACATCGCGGAGAAAGCAGGGCAAACTGTAGCCGCGGAAACAGGCGCGACCTTTTATACCCTCGACGCAGGCGATGCCGAAGCAGTCGACGCGCTCATGCAGAAGCTCTTTACAGAACTCGGCGATATAGACATCATTATTAATAATGTAGGCATATCAGAAAGTCAGCCCCTGACAGAGACTACCATAGAACGCTTTAAGTACATTCTAGACGTGAATCTCACCTGCGCCTTCGTCACCTCGCGAGCACTAGCTCGTCATCGCAACAGCCCCGAGGGCAAGGAACGCTATGGTCGCATTGTAAATCTCTGCTCCATTCGCCACATCGTAGGAGATCCTAATTGGGAAGCATATAATGCATCCAAGGGCGGTATCAAGTCCCTCACCTATTCCCTCGCGCTATCCCTGAGAGAGTACAATATCACCGTGAATTGCCTTTCCCCAGGCTGGATAAACACAGGATTCCGCAGTGATATCACCACAGCATCCCACCTCGCTCACCCCTCACGCCGCGTAGGCGAGCCCCGTGATATCATGCACACCATCGCTTTCCTCACACAGCCTGAGAGCGAGTTTATCAATGGTGAAGACATCCTCATCGACGGAGGGCTCTCGCACATGATACACGAGATCTAAATCAGCGTCGACGGAGAACTCACCTCACTCCATCACACTGAGGCTGGCTTTACTGTACGCGCTAAGCACCACTGCATGAGCAGGACGAAACCAGCCCAGAATGCAAGGTATGCAGGATAGACCATGAGTCCCGTGTATTCGGCCAAGAGGCCGAGCACGGGAGGCATGAGCGATGCACCTATGTAGGAGAACGCCATCTGAAGTCCCGCTATCGCCATGGATTTCGCCTCGCCGAAGTAGCGCGGTATCACATGGAAGAGCGCAGGACAGATGGGCGCGCCACCTATGCCGATCAAGAGTAAGCCTGTGACAGAGAGCATAGCCCCCGATACAGGCACGTAGAGAAGTGCTACCCCCATGAGAATGAGGAATGCCCCACCAATGATCTGCTTTTTCGCACTGCAATAGGGCGCGATCACCCCATTGAGAAATCGTCCGAGGATGATGCCTGCGAAGTACAAGCTCGCAAACACGGAGGCTGACGCGAAGGTCAGCCCCTTCACCTCGACGAGGAAGGATGCAGCCCAGAGACTCGCGGCCACTTCGATAGCCCCGTAGGCGAAGAAGCACATGAGCACGAAGATGACACCAGGGGTGCGCAGCGCGACGATATTGTTCACCTTTTCTATACTCTCAGGCTCTTCACTGTCAGGCTCTTCACTGTCAGACTCTTCGGTATGTGCGGGCTTTTTCTTCCACAGAGGCATGCTCAGACATAGTGCTATGGCAAGAAGTAGCTGCAGCATCCCGACTGCCCAGTAGCCCCCCTGCCACTGACCAGAGTAAGTCAAGCTCAGCCCCATAATGAGCGGACTCGTCGAAGCACCCACTCCCCACACCGCATGCAGCCAGCTCATATGGCGAGCGGAGTAGTGCAGTGCTACGTAATTATTTAATACCGTATCAATCGATCCTGCAGCAAGACCGTAAGGGATAGAAAAAAGACAGAGCCATAGCAGGCTATCCGCATTCGCATACGCCATCATTGCCCCCGCACTCAGGAAAGCACTCAGCACGACGATGCGCACAGTGCCCAGCCTCTGAGTCAGCCACTGGGCAGACAAGCTAGAGATGACGATACAAACCGTAACAATCAGTGAAATAATGCCAGCATAAGACAGAGAGACATGAAAGTCAGACCGCATGGATGGCCATGCGGAGCCTAGAAGCGCATCGGGTAAGCCCATGCTTAAAAACGCAAAATAAAGAATGACGAGGAGTAATTGGTACATAATTTGAGAATTTGAGGATGTCGGAGGATTGATACAATATTTCAGGAGGAACTTCAATACTTTTGATACCCCTTACACTTCCTTCTTAACATAGGGTAATTGATGAAAAATAAAAGCCCATCTTTATACAAACCCTAACATATCTGAAATCACATATCAGTTAGAATCTTTTCACAGTCAAGTTGCATCATTATACGATTTAAGTTTGCTTTCTGCAATTTATGCTGCTAAGATAACGACGTTGCGAAACTTTACCGCAACGCTCTTTTTCATGGAAGAACACATCCCCCCATCTAGTAGGTACACATGTACGAGAACTCTGGCTCTGATCACAGTGCTAAGCTGCACTCTCAGCAGCACCACTGAGGCAAAAGACTCCATGCAGATGCAGCTACCCAGTCAGGTATTACGATTGACTGGGGATAATGACATGACATTCAGAAATGATAATAATTATACAAGTGGCGTAAAACTTGACTACATGCACGCATGGGACACCGATAGTTACTGGGGATTAAGCCTCATTCAGGAGATGTATACACCTGATACGAATGCTGAAGCATCTCCCCCCGGAGAGCACCCCTATGCTGGAAATCTAGCTCTAGGCTTCGGCTACATCACCATGGGAGAATCCTTCGGCACAAGTACAGAATTTCAGGTGGGCATCACGGGAAAAGCCTCCTTGGCAGGCGAGGCTCAGATGATCATACATGAAATGCGCCAACTCCCCCTCTGGGATGGATGGGATAATCAGGTTCCCTCTGAAGTAACCTTACAGCTGAGCAGCAGACAGGAATTTGACATCGCGGCATGGCGTTACCAGACAGCCTCGGGGCTGGACTCAGATAGTAGCTTTTACCTCCATGAAGAACTGGGCACAGCCGAAGTCAGCATGAGCCTCGGCTATGTGTACCGATTTGGTCGTAATTTACCCCTCACCCAGCGCCGCGCAGGCTGCCATCGCGCGCACTATGCACTCAGCAGCTTGAAGAGTCAGAACTATGATCCTGAGCAGTCCTCATTCTACATCCTCGCGGGAATACATGCGTCCTATGTAGCTCATGATTATTCATTAGACGGTGGGGTCTTTAAGGATTTTGAAAGCACCGCGAAGCGTGTCCCATGGCAGTTTGAATGGCAGCTGGGTCTAGGTGCTCGGTATAAGGGCGTGGACTTTTTCCTCGGAGGAGTGCTACAAAGTGAACGCTTTGATGATCAAAATGGCGTCGATAATTATGCGACATTCTCTGTAAGCTGGCAGTGGTAGAATTGTACATAGCAGAACATCCGCGAAGACGCGCTTTTACATTGACATTTTCGCGTAATAGATAGATGATAGCTAGAGCATCCACTCGACACATAGCCATGAAAATCACCCATTATCAGTTAGGTCAGGAGATGACCGATGCCAGTTATCCTAGCTTTGCCATGCAGCCTCTGGATGAGGCGATGCGCCAGTCTCTTGCTCAGTTGCATACGAATGGCTATTTCAAGATTGTCACTGTACGCGAGGGGAAGGGTTCTTACTTCATCGGGCTGAATAAGTATGAAGTACAAGCGCCCTTCATCGCCTTCGTCTTCCCGCGTCAGGTATGTAGCTTGCAGCTAGAGGGAGATACGGCAGGGGATGTGATCATGTTCGATGAGAGCATCTTCTGCGCGGCCATCCTAGCTAATGAGCTGAAGGCTTACAATGTCGACCTGCACCAGAAGGTGAATCATGTCGCCTACCACGATAAGCCAGAGTTGTTCTCCGAAATTGAGGACATACTCCTACACATTCAGAAGCTAGAGCGTCCGCTGAATAACATACGTCAGATTGAGCTGAAGTTCTTCACGAAGATCATTATTCTCAAGATCATTGACTCCGCGTCGCCGCATGATTTTGCAGGTAAACAGAATCAGGATCTCGATGACTACATCACGTTCCGCACACTCATCGAGGAGCATTACAAGGAGGAAAGAAAGGTGGAAGGATACTGCAAGCGCTTAGCGATCACGCCGAAAAAGCTTAATCAACTCTGCAAAAAATACGCACAGGCGGGCGCGCTCGAGCTCATTCACGAGAAAATCAGCTTCGAAATCAAGAAACGTCTCATTTTCGAAGAGGTCATGCTGAAAGAACTAGCCTACGATCTCGGGTTTGATTCACAGTCTGCGCTGAATAAATTCATCATCAGCAAGTTCGGCTGCTCACCTACTCAGCTGAAAGAGAAGCTACGACAGGAGAATACCATCGTCACTCCTAGCAGCGAAATAAGCCCAAAATAACAACTTTTAGGCGCAAATTGACAAGCGTAATAGCTATGATTCTGGTTAGAGAGCTGCTATAGTACACCCATGGCTAAACTTTATCAAACACAAGATCTCTACCATGGCTTAGGTTCACTCGAAGAACTTAAAAACATCAAAGGCACGAAGGCTATCATCGTCATCGGTGGTAAGTCTGTCAAGGAAAATGGCTCCCTTGCAAAGGTTCAGAGCATCCTTGAAGAAATCGGCATGGAGCACGCGCTCTTCGAAGGTGTCGAGGCTGACCCATCCATTGACACCGTCCGTCGCGGTGCTGAGGCATTCATCGCCTTCCAGCCAGACTGGATCATCGGCTTGGGTGGTTGCTCCGCTATTGATGCGGCTAAGGCCATGTGGGCTATCTATGAGCACCCAGAATTAAGCTTCGAACAGATGAAGCAGATCTGCGGTATCCCTGCTCTCCGCGAGAAGGCACGCTTCGTCGCTATCCCATCCACCAGCGGTACTGGTACAGAAATCACTGCCCTCGCCGTGATCACGGACAAGGAAAAGGGTGTGAAGTATCCCATCGTTTCTCACGAGCTACTTCCTGATCTCGCCATCGTCGACGGTGAACTCTGCAAGAGCATGCCTGCTGACGTGACTGCAAACACAGGCATGGACGCCCTCACCCACTGCATCGAAGCTTACGTTTCCAACATCGACGACAACTACGCTGACGTGCTCGCTAAGGGTGGTACAGAAATGATTTTCGCTAACCTGACCACAGCATACAACGAACCAGAAAACGGTGCTGCTCGTCAGAACATGCACGACGCATCCTGCATGGGTGGCTACGCCTTCACAAACGTATGGCTCGGCATCGCTCACTCCCTCGCTCACCAGATCGGTGGTCGCTTCGGTATCGCTCATGGCTGCGCTAACGCTATCGTTCTTCCTAACGTGATCCGTTACAACAGCAAGAGCACAGAGAAATACACACCACTGGCGAAGTGCATCGACAAGGCAAATGCCGAAGAACTCGCTCAGGCAGTAGAAGAACTACGCGCCAGCGTGAACATCGTCGGCTCTATCCAGGCCTGCGGCGTCTCCGAAGAGAGCTGGAAGTCTCAGGTCAAGGAAATGGCAGAACACGCCATGGCTGACCCATGCACAAGCTTCAACCCTCGCGTCCTCACCCTCGAAGACATGGAGCAGATCTTCATGTGCTGCTACTACGGTGAGAAGGTTAATTTCTAAACAACTCCCATCATAGAAATAGTAAGTGGCGTGAAGGATCTTTCCTTCGCGCTGCTTTTTTTATCGCATGGGGCAAGAGCCATGAGACAGATTCGCGCAATGAGATTTTTGAGCGAGATAATGTAGTATCCTAAGTTCCTGACAAATGTAACGAGCAATTAAACTCCAACATGCAAGATGTCACTCGCTTTACTCGCAAGTTTTGCGGTGTAAACCA
>CAYJJD010000016.1:0-48332 GCA_964370425.1 uncultured Akkermansia sp.
CTTTTTTAGCAGTTTAATTCAAACTGCTCGTTACATTTGTCGGGAACTTAGGTTATAATGCCTAACTAGAAAATTCATTATGGAAACCTACATTAAATCACTCAAGGAGGCTCAAGCCTTATATCGCGAACTTTTCGAAAAGCACTGCAAGATAGATATTCCCGAAGTCTTCTTCGCTTTCAGCGGGGAGCAGTTCGACCAAGCTGTCTCTGAGAAGATGCTTCAGGGCAAGAAGATACTCCGCACGACGACGGCGGGGATGTTCGGGACGAAAGAGGGCCTGGACGCTTATGTCGCGGCTGTAGATGCTATCAATAAAGAGATAGCGGAAAAAGTCCCTGCTGATGCGATCTATGTGTATGAGTTCGCTAATCATGAGTGCGGGTTCTCTGATGATAGCGAGGCTGTCGATATGGTGCGCTGTTACTACCCTGATTATAAGCCTCAAGCTGGGCTTAGGGATCACTTGTTCAGCACGTTTGATTACTAATTCCTAACTAGTAAACTAATATGAAAAAAACACTAAACGACCTGCAAAAGCTCGCAGAACACGTGTTCGAAGTAAGCGAGGAATCCGATAAATACGCCCTTATCGTCCTAGGATGCCCATCTGGTGGCAATCAAGCTACGTTCGAGATCTACGAGCCACGTAAAGGGCACGAGGACGACTTGTCTAATACCTTCACCGTGGATATGGTGCAGGGCTGGGAGTCTGAGCTTTACGCTATCGTCGAGGCGCATCTCGTGGAGTTCTACTGCTATGAGCCAGCTGACTCAGAAGGGGTAAGTGCTGAAGCTCTCTGTCTGCTCATTCCTCAAAAAGTAAACCAACTGCTAAGTCTTGCTCCGATTAAATCAAGACTCAACGATAAGTGGGCTCAGGATATGTTAGCACGTATCAGAAGTGAGCTTGGGCGTATTGAGGGGATGCTTACACTTGAGCCTTCTTTGCAAGAACTTAATTGGCTTGTGCGGCATCTCGCTTATCATGCTACGAGCGAGGAGGTGAAGGAGGTTTGTTTCGAGATTTATGATGCGACTAGTGCTGCTTTATCTCTGGTTATGGTAGATCAATCTTCTAATTAAGATCATGTCACAAGGTGTCATAGAGTCGCTTGAGCGACGTATCTGCTCGCTAGAGCGACAAGCTCAGCGTAAGCCTACAAATCGCGTGGAACGTTACGCGACTATCACTAAGCTCTCTGCTATCTTCGGTGTTTCTCGCTCAGTCATGAGTGAGGCTATCTCTGCCGCTGTGGCTACTCGTAAGATCAAGCCAGTACAGTTTAATGGAAACGCTCGCAAGATGTACTCCGTTGATGAGGTGGCGCGTGTGATGATCTCTGAATATTAACTTAATACAAATAGAAAAACATAATAATGTGTATCCAAGATGAACGCTGGCTGGAGCATGTGACAGCTCATCAGCCAAGAGAGATTGATCAAGATGTGCTGGCGCGTCGCGCTGCCTTCGCGCGCTACCTGAAAAGAAAGGAGGCAGCGCAGAAGCTGCCTGTGCTCAAGGAGGAGCTGATCTGTTATATCGGGTGGCTGCTGGCTGTAGGTTTAGCTTTAACGCTTTTAATTTAATCAAAAAGCCACTCATGGAGGCCTGCGAAATCACTAATATAAACCAAGTCAGTATGCTAGATAGCGCGGGTGGGGGTTCGAGTCCCCCAAGTGGTATTAACAACAAAAGGAAAACAAACATTATGTACTTATATTTAACAAAAAAAGAAAAACGCGAGATTGAAACAATAGCAAAAAAAGCGGACAGAAAGCCCGCCAACGTTGCTTATGGACTATTACAGAAAGCCCTCAAGCTTGCAATGAGTGATGGTGGAGATACAGCAGCGGCGGACGCGCAAGCCTCATACCCCACGCCACCACTCGATCCAGCCTTGCACAATGCCATGCAGGAGATCCAGAAACTGGAGAAAAGCGTGAAAGTTATAAGCTCTTACCTTTGCGAAAAAGAGAACCAGCTCAGGAGATCGCTCGCACACAGCCCCGGCACGATGGAGGTCTCCCAGACTTTCACATACCATCACAAGCGTGGAATGCGTGCCTTAAGTGTCCTTAACCAATACACTTTTTATAAGCAGAAAAATAATAATAACCTCACACGTGCGGACATGCTCCATATAACCCTAGCAACACTTTCTTACGGGAAAGGATTGTACCTAGACAATCCGTCTATCATAAAACTCTGGACATCTGTAGAAATTCTTGCAGCAACCTCTATCGTTGATAATACAAAGATATGGGAGAGCTCATGGCGGCTCCGCGTTATACATGCTTACATAAAACCTTTCATTCATTACCTCAGTTATTCCACTATAGACCATGAACTAAAAAGACGCATTGCACGCCTCATTGAGCTTAATATTTGGGGGAATACGCCCGAGTCTTGATCCGGATAAACCCGATTATTAACATGCAAAACGCGCCTTGTAAGGCAAAAGAGAGCTGATACTAGTTAAGCGGTTCTCACAGGGGTTCGACTATACGCTTGACGAGCTGCTGGCAAGGCATAGCGACAAGGTGAGGCGTTTTCAGTCGATCTACACGACGACAAGCGGATCTCGCTCTAGGAGTGTGGAACGCTTCTGCATCGCTGACATCGAGAAGCTTCTTCTCGGTCAAAAGAAAGGAGAAGCTTAATAATGGGGTACGAAGATGAAGCTTGGCTAGAGAGAGTCACGACAGAGCAGCCAAGGCATATAGACACGCTGGTTAGGACTCGCGCTGCGGCTTACCAGAGGGCGCTCACTCCTAGAGAAAAAGTGCCCCGCTTCGACTGGCTGGTAGTAGCTATCTCGTGGGGGATCACGGCGGGTCTGGCTATGATTTTACTAATCCAATAACAACCGCCACTCATGGAGACCTGCGAAATCACTAATATAAACCAAGTCAGTATGCTAGATAGCGTAGGTGGGGGTTCGAGTCCCCCAAGTGGCATTGGTGGATATGGTCCTACCTAGTCGCCGTCCACAGGCGTTAAATGTGGGGAGAGGAGCGTGCCATACAGCCAAACACGCTACGCTAAAGGGCTTGATGTCGCTTGCATACGTCAAGGGTGGTTCGACTCCACCGCGTGGCAGGAGGTGAGTTGGTGAACACCTATGGGAAGAAAAAACGCCCGCGCTGAGCACCGCGTTAAAAGGCTCGCCAACACAAACAATAAAAAATTATATGGAAACAGAAAATAAAAATGATAGCTCTGCAACGCAGGGGGAAGAATTCTTCATAGTGACGGAAGAGGTCGTCGATTCTTTTAATAAGGTTATGGCAAACACTAGCCCTAGTCTACATAATGATAAAAAGATCAACCTCTGCTTAAACACAGATATTTATTATATAGGCTATCAAAGCTTAAAGTCAAATTCGTCTTGGTGCTCAAGCGTAGGCGCAAAAGTTAGTAGAGGTCAAATAGCGGAGGCCGTCAGAGATGCAGAGAGCATGTATAATGCTGTATCAACGCCTTGTGATGCACTTTGCTCGAACTTGATGGCAGATCTGTGTAATATGCCTAGACTAGCGGATAAGGAAACAGAGCCAAAATTAGAGCTCCCCTTTCAGCTGAAAGATATATACGAGCCAGCTAAAATATTACTCAGAAACAGAGAAGGGCTGGTATTTGTCATTTCTTCGGATGGTGTCTATAGCATCGCTCCTTATATATCACCGAGATTTGACGATAATATAACTCATTTACAAGGAGTTATTGAGTCGCTGTCTATGTCAATGGGGCTTATCGAGCAGGAGAAAGGAGGGCAAGCCTGATGAGTGATCTTGTCGCACAGGGCGGTTTTCTGTCGCCATCCGCGCCAGTAGCTGGAAATGCGCTTGCTACTATAGCGAGTAATGAGGCTACGAATCAAGTACTAGCTTCGATCTGGATTGCTAAGCAGTTTCCGCGTAGTCTTGCGGAGGTTACGCTCAGGATCAATGATGCTTGTGCTAGAGTCAGACTTGCTCAAGTCGCCACTTATTCCTACCCACGAGGTGGGCAGACTGTTACAGGTGCTTCAATCCGTCTCGCTGAGCAGCTGCTTTCTTGCTATGGTAATGCCGAGGCTGGATGGCTGGAGCTTAGCCGTCGTTTCGATCCGTCTGGAGCTCGCGGTCAAGGTTGTAACGTGTCTACCTGTCGTGCGTATTGTTTCGATAAGGAGGCGAATATTAAGCGTGAAATCGCATTTGACGTACCGCATGTGCGAGAATCAGGGAAAGAGCCTAATAAGAAGGTCTCTGTACTTAATGACCCACGCGATATTTACGAGCTCTGTGCAAATATGGCAAGCCGTCGTATTCGAGCCTGTATCTTACAAGTAATTCCATCTCATCTAACTGATGAGGCTTTAGAGAAATGTGCAGCGACGCTTAGAAAGAACGATAAATCAAAGCCGCTTGTTGATCGTATCCGCGAAATGGAGGCGCGATTTGCAGCTATTGGAGTCACGCGTGAGATGCTAGAGTGCCGATTGGGGCATTCTCTCGCGGAGTGTGTCGTTACAGAGGTGGTTGAGCTCGGTGGGGTGCATAATTCCATACGCGACGGATATACACGTATAAAGGATGTATTCCCCATGCCTCATGTAGAGGCTAGTGCAGCGGTAGTCGAGCCTTCTATAGCTCAGGTTACGTCTGCACCATTAAAGGAGGCAAACAAGAAGCCGACTAGGTCTAGGGTGACTGCTCCTGCTCCTGCTCCTGCTCCTGAGCGTCGCTTGCCACCTATTGATGACGCTCCTCCGTCTCTTGATGGTTTAGGTGATGTGGACGATATAGGGGAGACTGTGGGCTGGCCTTCTGAGCCTGTTTCTTCTGAGCTTTTCGATGCTAGTGCAACCCTTAACCCTCCTTCCTACAATGACGGCGAGCATTAAAGATGATCCCAGAAAAGGCTTACCCAGTGCAAGTGGGATTGAGCGTATTGTGCTCTGCCCTGGTTCGTGGGCGGCTGAGGGTATGTGCCCCAGAGAGGGCGCGTCTAAGGATGCGTTGGCTGGTACTGTGTTGCATGCTCACATGGAGAATGGCACGATGCCCGAGGATGCCGAGGAGGCTGAGGCGATACAGTGGTGCCGTGATGTGGAGATGCAACTAGCTCATGAGTTTCTGGGGGGAGATCCTCAGTTTGTGCTCCGTGAGCAGCGGTTATGGATGGCTGATGATGTGAGTGGCAAAGATGTACTCTCGGGGGTGGCTGATGTTGTGTTCTCTGGAAATGGGAAGGCTCTTATTATTGATTATAAGTTTGGGCGTGGTGATGTCACGGAGTCTAGGGGGAACTGGCAGTTGGGTACTCTAGCGATGCTGGTGAATGAGCATGCGTCGGTTGACCTTTCGGATATATATTGCGCGATTCTCCAGCCTTTTGTGTCTCGTCAGAGACCACAGGTTGTGAGATACACGTCTGAGAGTCTGATGCAGGTGCATAATCGTGTGTTGAGTGCTCTACATGTGGCTTTTAATGATAATGCTGCTCTGCGACCATCTCCTAGAGCATGTAAGTATTGTCGTGCCTCATTGACTTGCCCTTCTGTGCAGATGGGGCTATCTCGTGCGTCGTCTGCGGATGTGTCAGGATCATGGGATTCTATGACATCAGCGCAAAAGGTCGAGATGTTCAAGCTGGCTAAGCAGGCTGAGAGTTTTGCAAAGAAGGTCATAGCTAAGATCAAAGCAGATTTAATATCGGGGAAGAAGCTGGGGGGGCTTGCTCTGAGTGATGGTAAGAGGGAGTTCACGGTGACGGATGCAAGCAAGGCGTTCTCTATCCTTAATAACACGATAGGGATGAATGCTGCGGATTTTGCTGGCTGCTGCAAGGTTGGTATTACTGCGCTAGATAAGGCTGTGCATTCTTTACGATCTAGTCAATTAGAGGGTAAAGTGACAGTAAAAGATTCTAAAGAGTGGCTTCGTGCTGTGCTCGGTGAGTGTGCAGAAATGAAGACTTCTGAAGGGAGTATTCAGAAAAAGAAAGCTCTATGATATACGACGTGACAATTACTATTCCGCATCCCTCATCCGTGCTCTCTCCTAATGGGAGAGCGCACTGGAGGACGAGGGCGGGCGCGGCAAAGAGCCTCAAGGCTATGGTCGCGGGCAAAACACGCGTGGCAATCAATCCCAATTTTTTTAATTCAAAGCTAGCGGACAAGTACTCCATCAATTGGTACTACAAAGGCGTGCGACCTGACGATGATAATGTCATCGCTCGATGCAAGTACATTAAGGACGCTATGTGCTGGGTTTTCGGCATTGACGACAGGCAGCTCAGTATAGATTCCTGCGAGCTCATCCATGATAAAAAGCGCGCTGGAGAGGTGGAGTTCTCTATCTTTTACGAGAACTCCGATGAACTTTTCAATACTCAACAATAATAATAACATGCAATACTACACCGACGATAAAGGGAGGCAGCGAATTAAATCCAGCCTCATCACCTACCCAAAAGACGAACCTACGCCTGTAGCGATTAAAGAGCTCCATGAGAGTAGCATGACTGTCGCGCAGCGTGGCAAGTACTACTGTGCGAACGAGCTAGCGAAGCTCTGGGATATGGGCTTAACTGGTGTGAGGACAAGGCTGCGTAACGCGGGGGTGATGGCTTATGCTTGTCACCGAAGAGGGGGCACGCCTGTATTCCTATATAAAAAACGCGACGTGGAAAAGCTGGTTAAGGTGTCGCCTCGGTTCGAGGTCGCGCCTCATGGGTACATACACATCAAGGATGCTGTGCGCCTATCTGGTATTAGCCTGTCAAGTTTAATGCGCAAGGTTAAAAATGGGCAAGTGCTAGCTATGACTGTAGGATTGGCTAGTCCTAGAGGCTATAGAAAGGCGGTTTTCCTGTCGATAGCCTCTATCAATAAACATATAAAGGAGACGCAGAAAAAGGCTAGGAGTAAAAAAGTGATGCTTCAAGCGTTAGAATGGAGGACAGTGTGAACCAAACTGAAAAAAACGCAATGACGAATGCTCAGCTCATGCTGAATTACGAGTGGAGAGTAAGGCTAGGGAATATAGCTAGCCAGACATCACGCGGATATGATGGATGGCAGAAATGCAAGAGGGAATATCGGCTTGCCGCCGAATTTAAACGCGAAATACTCAAGCGGATGAAGGGCGACTCTGCTTACGCAGAACATCAGTTCGTACGTGAGTTTATCGGCCATGGGCAAAAGTTATCCTTGCAGTTACTCAAAAGAGTCAGTGAGGGTTTGCAGACGGATATTAACTTCGAAGTAGAAACTGACACGGTGACTCTCACTATTAATAGCCTTGAGCATGTCACAACAGTTGACTTTTGCTTATACGCGCATGTGGCGCGTGACGACAAGCAGAGAGTGCTAGCTTACGAGCGGCATCAGCATGAAAAGACTATCTCTCGCATGGCGATAGAAGGAGGCGAAGGATGAAGGTACTAGTAGCGTGCGAGGAATCGCAAGCCGTCACTAAGGCTTTCCGCGCTCGCGGTCATGAAGCTTATTCCTGCGACTTGCTACCTTGCTCCGGTGGTCACCCAGAGTGGCATATACAAGGAGACTGCTTAGCCGTCCTGAATGACGGCTGGGGTCTGATCATAGCGCATCCTCCTTGTACGTACCTGTCGAGGGCTGGTAGCTTTTATCTTTATCATCCAGCAGATAAACATTTGCCAGTTGAGGCGAGAAGAGAGCATCCAGATCACCCTGGACGACGTGCCAAGCAGGTAGAGGCTGTGGAGTTCGCGCTTAAGATCTGGTATGCCGACTGCCCGCGCGTCTGCATCGAGAATCCCACTGGCGCGCTTTGCCGCGCGATGAAGCCTGACCAGGTTATAGAGCCTTTTATGTTTGGGCATCCGTACACTAAGCCTACAGCTCTATGGCTCAAGGGTCTGCCTCCACTGCATGCTACCGACCAGGTAGAGCCATTGCCAGCCGTCAAGATCGGCAATCACGGCAAGACCTACGGTGCTTGGTGGGCTCATACAATGACGTATCCGCTCAAAGAACGTGCGCGGATACGCTCCAAGACGTTTAATGGTATCGCTCAAGCGATGGCTGATCAGTGGGGAGGAGCGTTGGACTAACTACAACCTGAAAATCTTTTACTATGAAAAGCATTATTTTATCAATACACCCGCAGTGGGCAGAGCTCATTTACTCGGGAGAGAAGACCTTCGAGCTCCGAAAGCGTGTGCCTCAAAAGGTTTCAAGGTTCTACCAGTCAAAAAATCAAAAGAAGGGCTATGCTCGCTTTAGTAAGTACTTAACGTGCGCGCCGATTGTATACCTCTATGAGACTGGTACAGGATTAGTCACAGGGTATTTTACGCTGGGTAATATCTATGGAGTAGACATGTGTGAAATGACTGGGAAAACATCACGTCTGATCACAAAGCACTCTTGTGTACCATGGACTGACGTGCTGTCTTACTATAAGGGCTGTTTCTCTCTGTTTGTCTGGATCGTTCAACGTCCTGAGCGGTTTAAAGAGCCTAAGAGTCTTGCGAGCTTTAACATTAACCGCGCGCCTCAAAGCTGGAGTTACTGGACAGGAGGGACGAAATGAGCGATTACTTGGAACTATGCAAGACGCAGTTGCTTTCATATGTTGATCTGCATAGTAAGGCTAAAGGGCTCTTCCCTATGATCACCTCTGAGTGTGAAGTGCAGATGCGAAAAGTGGCTGCACGGTATATAGAGGCGGCGAAGGGGCTAGACCTGACGGCTATTGATCAGTCTATCCTATTTTTAAGTGAAAACATCATCAACTCTAAACAAGGCCTATGAAATACGAAGTAGATAAAAATGGAAAGAAGCGTATCGTGAGTAGTCTGGTATCTTATCCAAAGGAGGATAATGCTAGATCTAAATATCCAGAGGTTGGGAACTTTAATCCACAGAAGTATTATCTGTTACAAGAGATATGTGAGATTATGGACGTGGGCAAGACTGCTGCTCGTGCTACTATGCGAGATAAAGGCGTGCTTACCTGTCTTTTTAGGCGTAGTAGTGGTACTGCGTACTTAGGGTATTCTAAGCGGTCTTTCCATCATAAAATCACTCCAAGTAAAATGCTAGATACAGTGCCCGAAGGCTGTGTGCTCCTCGCGGATGCTATCAATATTCTCGGGCGACCTGCAACGACGGTACAACGCATGGTCAAGCGCGGTGACCTCGTGGGATCAAGTGCGATGATGCGCCTGAATGGTACTACTCCTAAAAAGCGCACCCTCATCACGCTGGACTCGATAGAGGCTTACTTCAAGGCGCGTATTCGTGAGCTACAGGCAGAAATGGAGACCTACGAACGAAAGGAACGCAGAGCGTGAGTGGTGCTAAGAAGAAAGAGCCGCGTGCCTCATGGATCGCTATTGACGCGATCACTCCCGATAAGCCCGAGATAGAGGAGATCATAGATCTCTTGGATGCGAGCAAGAATGAGATTATAGGGGCGTTCCTGCGTCTCATGTGCTGGGCTGATGGTCATGTATCCGACGATGGTGACACAGGGCTTTCTACGCGTGGTTTAGATCGTAAGATAGAGCTGGTCGGTTTCTCAGATGCTCTCTGTGCTGTAGGGTGGGCAATAGTCAGCGAATCGGGCAAGGTGGTTCTCTCCAACTTCGCAGAGAAGAACGGAAGCAGTGCCAAGAAGCGTCTCCAAACGGCAAAACGAAACGCTCGCATGCGTGCAAATCAGGCAACGCGTGATGAAAACGAGACACACGAGCTGTCACATGATGATCACGCTAGCGTCACAGGTGCGTCACGAAACGAATGGGATAGTGACGCTAGCGTGACGCATGAAGCGTCACAGGTGCGTCACCTAGAGAAAGAGAAAGAATATAACAACTACTACAGCGCGGGCGAGCGCGAGCAGTTGCCTGAGTGTGTCGAGCGCAGCTTGCAGCCTGACGATCCGCCAGCCTACCCAAAGACGGCATCCGAGGTGAGAAACGCCATCCACAGCCTTGACTGCGCTGATTCTGTGCTAGGCGAGGTCGAGAAGATGGCAACGAAGTACCTGCAAAGCCGCCGAGCGATAGGATGGCAGATCAAGGGTAGTTACATCGTGAATTGGCGAATAGACCTTGCTGGCTATGTGCAAGCGTGGAGTGAAAACCGAAGAAAAAAGAAAGCATTAGGAGAATCAAACCATAAAGTAAGCAGTGAATATGACGACTTATAACACACAATATGATACAGCAAGAGAAGAAGCAAAGCAAAGGCAGAAGATGCAATCACTCACGGCTGCGGCAGTGGCAAACATCACCGCCCCCAAGCCTGAGCTAGTCTTGCCAGACTTTGACTTCGATCTCAATGCTCCATGGATCACGGATGATGTCCGAAGGATGCACGACATGGCGCGACAGTACACCGCAGAAATTATCGCGCACCGTCAGGGAGTGGCTGGAATAACGCCGCACTGGCTGTCCTTAATGGGGCGTAGCGGAGCGGGCAAGACGTTTCTGGGGTCTCAGGTAGTCCAGCATGCCAAAAACGCCGTACGCGGAAAATTAGACGTACAGTGCTGGAGCTGGAAAAAGGCTTTGGACGATATGCTCAATGGGGAGTGGGGACTCATGGACTGGCTAAAGAGTCGTCATGTCCTCATGCTGGACGATATAGGAGCGGAGAGCACGAATAAGCTTTATGTGCCGAAGCTCTACGAGCTGCTAGAGGCTCGCGTGGGCAAGTGGACTATCATCACGACGAACCTGTCGGCAAGAGAGATAAGTGACCAGATGGACACGCGCATCACGTCAAGGCTAGTTCGTGGTGGCTCAAAGGTGATCAGCCTAAAACAGGCTAATGATTACTGTCTCGAACAATTCAAAATTAACAATATGTAGTATATGGACAAGGGTAATTCAAAGGGTAGGTGCAATATAGATAATCTCAATCGACAACGCCAGATGATGCACGAGATGGCGGCGGCTGATAGCCGTCGTCGGCAGATAGAGCAGCTTAGCATGGTCTGCGCTCTAGCGGCTCAGCATCCTCCGGTGCATACGACGACGGCGGCGGTGCTGATGACTCTGCGCTTGTTCAAAGAGGCGGGCTTTGATACGCTTATTCGTGTCGTGGGATGCTCGAATGATACGCTACGTCAGCAGTTATCGTCTCTCAGCAAGAAGTCAGGTCTGATTACTATACAGACGGCTCAGGGTTCGCGTCGTAGGGTGTACTCGCTCACGCAAGAGGGGCATGATCTGCTGGATCAGGTGCATGAGGATTCTGTCCGATACATGCACCATAACGACGCGATAGAAAAACGTAATGGCTGAGTCGAAATTAACTGTAAGGCAAGAGCATTTTGCACGGCTCTTGTTTGAGGGCTACACGCAGACGGATGCGTACCGTGAGGCGTTCAACGCGTATGATAAGAAGCCGAAGGCTATTCATGAGCTCGCGTCGAGGCTTGCAAGAATGAGCAAGGTTTACGAGTACATAGAGGAGATGCGCAAGGATGCGCGCTCTGCTTCCATCATGAGTAAAAAGGAGCTCATGGAGTGGCACTCGTCGAAGCTGCGCAATAGTCCCCATGATGATGAAGATCTCGCCAGTGGGACGATTAAAAAGACGGATGCCGCCAAGGAGCTAGCAAAGCTGGGGGATTACTACCCATCTGGCAAGCTTGAAGTGACGGTGGATGCTATTCACCAGTTCGCCGCTCAGCAGATGAAAGAGGCTAGTGCAGAAGGGCTGGTGAGTGAGTGAATGCCGTATCTTCTGGTTTATGTGAGAACGTTCCTCTTTCGAGGGGAGCGTTCTTTCTGCTATAATGACCGCTTATGAATATGAACTTTCTAGGTGTAGAGGTGAGCTTGACGGTATTCGCTGAGCGTGAGACGCGTGTAGTGCTGGACTTTCAGTCTGGTGACGAGGTGCTGAATCTCGATGGTGTGACCTTCTCGGCGGCGGTCGAGGTGGTGGGGCATCAGGTGACGATTCCTATCACGGCTATTGATGGTCTCATGGGTAAGGTGGCGGTGCTGTTCCCTGCGCTGCCTTCGGGTAGGTATCGTTTTGAAATGCGTGCAGAAGGGCAGGATGGGGAGGCGGTGACGCTGCTTTTTGGCTGGCTCGGTGCTCTGGATGGCGTGCTGGATGTCGCGGATGATGAGGGCTCGACTGATCCAACACTACAGGTGCAAGTCCCCGCGCGTAGTGGCGAGCATCTGCTTGTCAACTGGACGGCTAGCACTCAGGCGGCAATCTATGCGCAGCAAGCGGCTGAATCTGCCGCTGAGGCTGCTGCATCGGCTGAGGGTATAGGTGAGCTCATAGAGAGAGCACAGACGGCGGTAGAGACGGCTGAGCAAGCCGTGGAGAAACTGGATGTGGTGGACGCGAAGCTAGCCATGTTTGATGATAAGATCGCGTCGGCGGTGATTCCGAGTCCTGTCACGAATACGTGGTGGATAGGTGGGAAGGATACCTTCGTGCCTGTGACTGGGGAGAATGGGAAGAGTCCGCAGATTTCTAATGTGGGCACGTGGATGCTCTGGGATGATGAAGCTGGAACTTACATTGACTCGGAGCAGAAGGCTGTGCCTGATGATGGGCATTCTCCCTATATCTCACCGCTGGGGACGTGGATGACGCATGATGTCCTTAATGGCTGGATTGATACTGGTGTACAGGCGCAAGGGGTCGATGGGCTCAATGGCGTATCCATGCGCCGTGTGATCATCGAGTCGGTGGATGATCTACCCGAGGGGGAGGAGCGCGGTATTTATTATTATATTCTCAATGCTCAAGATGCTTTCGATGTCTATGCGTGGCTAGAAACTGCCGACGGCTCGGGCTCGTGGGTGATGATTGGGGAGGCGAATGATATTGCTACGTCTGAGGTGCATGGGCTCGTGAAGCTGGGGACTGATTCCGTCATCGAGCAGGGCGCATCTATTGGCAATGATGACTCGGGGGCTCTCGCTGTGCCGCGTGCTTCGGTGGACACGGAGGGGGTTGTGATGATTAGTTTCCCCGATGTTCTGGATGAGGGCGCGGCTATTGGCTTTGATGAGTCTGGCAAGGTGCGCGTGATCTCGGCGACGATGAATGACTATGGCTCTGTGCGATTGTCTATGTCTGCCACGGCTCAAGACGGCTGCATCGGTCTCATGGCTGACGGAAGACTAGGCACGCGCCGCGCGACGCTGTACGATGCTGGTACTGTCAAGCTGGGCTCGTCAATCCAGCAGGTGAACTCTCAGCCGTATATCATCGGTGTAGGGGCGACGAGTGACGGACAAATAGCTAATAATATCTTAGGTCAGGGGGCGATCCAGCACCAGCGTATAGCAGCGTGGAACAGTTTCTCGATGCAGTGGCTCAGTGATAGTGCTGCTAGTAATCCGTCTCGCTATACAGCTGATGATTATTATCTCGGGCTTGCCCACACGGCGCAGTTCTCGCAGAATAAAGATGAGGGATTGTCTCTGCTGAGTGCGTCAAGCTCGCTGCTCGCGGGGGTGTATGTGGTAACTGACATCACTGACACGCGCCCCGAGGCGGTCATGAGTGCATCGGGGCTCTCGGTTCACCTTTCACAGACCTACTACACCAAGGCACAGGTCTACACGAAGGGGGAGACTACCACGGCTGATAATGTGGTCAGGTCGTGGGTGAGCTCGACATTTGTGACGAAAGAGAGCCTTGAGGCAATGGGCTATGTGAAAGGTGAGCAGCTTAACAATGATTTGTCAGGTAAGATGGACAAGTCAGGCTCGATCACGCGAGCTGAGGCGTTGACGCTTGAGGAGCTCAATGAGCTTGATTCCAGAGATGCAACTACACTTTACATCGCGTTATGAGAGTTACTATAGGTGATCATGATAATAAGTTCGTCAGGCATCTGAGCTTAGGTGATACCCCAGTCAAGGAGCTGTGGCTAGGGGATCGTAAGCTCTACCCTTCCGATGAGGAGAGAGTCCAGCGTCTCTTCGTGGAGCTTCCCGAGATATATAGCGATGAGTGGTGTATCCTTCAGCATGGATTAGATGCTCTGAAGATGCGATCAAAGGACTCTGGCTATATGGTTCTTCGAGTCGCAGGGTATTCGTACGCTGTGAGCTTCGCGCATTCTGGGATGGATGTAGTGGAGCACGCAGGGGACGGGTTTATATTTAGCGCAGATGAAGGTCCCTCCTTGCGTGATGTGTCTGAGAGTGATGTCTGTGAGCTTGATATCTATCTGCCTGTTCATTCCTCATTAATCGTGCGCGCTAACCCAGATGAAAGCTCAACGATTCTTCCGCTTTTACCTGCCTCAAGGTTGTATGGCAAGGTGGAGAAGTGGAAGAAGAAGACTAATGCCGTTTCACAGTTCTGGGTGAGTCAGCAAGATGAGGAATTGTTCAGAGGTCAGATATCAGTGAAGGGTCACAAGCGCGGTGTCTGGACAAGTAACCTTACGACTTTTAATGTATTCAAGCCTTACCCATCACTACGCGTGGCGTGCGAGCCTGAGCATTACCCACACGCCAGCCATGGCTCGGGCTGGGTACTCTACCCTGCTATTTCCCAGACGATCAAGACAACAATCACTAAAATCACAACACAATAATGCAAACAAGAATAGCTTTTAATGGTGGAGAGATGAGCCCCGAGATGGCGTGCCGCACGGATATAGAAGCGTATATGCGCGGCTGTAAGGTGCTGGAGAACTGGGAGCTCTCGCAGATGGGAGGACTCAAGCGCAGAAAGGGTATGCGCTATATGATGGACGCGCTCAGTGAGGGGAGTGTTCTCATGCCCTATGTGTACTCTTATGATGTGGATGCTCAGGGTGTCTTTCTCGTAGAGCTGGATGGTGGTATCTTGCGTGTGCTAGATCCTGATGGAGCGCAGCAGGTGCGCTTCGGTGGGGATGATTCCTTCTGGATAGATCCCTCGGAGGCGCGCTGGAAGCAGATTAATAATGTGCTGCTCATCACGTCCGCTTATTATCAGCCTATGGCTCTCACACGTGATGGTGAGGGGGAGTGGACTTTCGAGCCGTGGGAGTTTAAGGAAATGCCGTGGCGTTATAATGAGCTGCGGGATTCTGCGGTGACGGTGACGCGCTCGGACACGATGGGGAGTGCGTCTTATTCGGTAGACTTCGGGGATCTGGAGGGTGATGAGGTCTTGCTAGATTCTCATGATTACCTGCGCTGCTCATTCTGGACGGAGTCTCAGGAGGGGTTCACGGCTGGGGCTAGCCTCAGGGAGGGTATCGAGCAGCTCACACAGATGCAGGCGGTCTCCGCAGGTAGTAAAGTCGCTATGCGTACGGATCTGACGATTCGTTATTATGTATGCAAGCAGCAGTGGAGTCGTACGGATAACTATGTGGCAGGGCTGGACTCACCTGATAATTACCCTGACAACTTCGTGGAAGCGGAGAATGAGGAGGACTTCGCAGGTGTCACGCCTATCAATTCTCTGGGTGATTCTGGAAATATCAGTAAGGGGGGCAAGGTGGCTATAGAGTCGGGTTACTGGGAGCTCTACACTTGCATTCGTGATTTCTCTGATTCTGACATTGTGGTAGGGGCTTCGACTCCTGAGCATTACCCTTATTCTTTCGTGCGCGGTATTGCTGTAGGTGATGCTATCGCTTGCCGTGGGGCGTGGTCTTTCTATTGCTCTGGTGTGTGGTATGGATCGTATGAGGTGCGCCGTAATTATGAGTCTGCGGAGATATCACAGGACTGGGAAGACAGGGGGCTTTCCTTCTCCCAGATAGGAGAGGCGAGCAACAAGCAGCTTACAGGCACGGAGGCTGATGAGGAGTGCTACCTGCGCTTGTTTCTGACGCGCTCTAAGTACATGGGTAATGATATCGCTGCTGGCTTTCCTGCTGATTCTTGTTCTAACAAGCTGATCGTGGAAGGTTACAAGAAGGATATTGTGCTGGAACTCGTGACGGTAGAGGATGAGTCAGGTGAGACTGTGTCCCATAGCTGGAGGGCTGAGGAGAAGTTCTCGGACTTCTGGCAGGGGAAGCGCGTCTTCACTGACTGGAGCTGGGCGGCGTTCTCGGATAGGTACGGCTGGCCGCAGCTGGCTGAGATGTACAATCAGCGGCTTGTCTTCGTCTCTACATGGGCGCAGCCTCAGACTGTGTGGATGAGTCGTGTGGATGACCTAAAGAACTTCCGCTTGTCTGGCACAGATGACTCTGCGCTGGCTCTCACGATGTCCACGACCTCACAGAATGCTATAACGTGGGTGTTCGCTCAGAATCACCGCTTGTTACTGGGTACGGCAGAAGCGGAGTGGATTATCTCTGCTGGGTCTTCGGGAGCATCTATCACGTCCAGCACGGCGGTGATAGAGAATCATGGGCACGTAGGCTCTGAGCGTCTAGCCCTCGCGGCGGTGAACAAGCTGCTCTATATCGAGCGCGGGGCGGGACGATGCTATGAGTATGGCTACAGCTTCGAGTCTGATTCCTACATGTCACGAGATCTGACGGTGTTCTCCCCTCATGTGCTCCCTAGCCATGGGGGTGTCAAGGCAGCGACCATGCTGAGAAAGCCTGATACCGTGGTGCTATTCGCGCTGGAAGATGGACAGATAGCTCTACTTACCTACAATTCTATGCACCAAGTGAACGCATGGCATAGGTGGGTGACGGATGGTGAAGTGCTGTCTCTCTGCGCTCTGCCTAATGGCAGGGAGGAAGACAGGCTCTATCTCATCGTGAGACGAGAGGGCGAAGTAGCCCTTGAGCTGGTCGATGAGTATAGTGGGTACAGCGACGGCATACATGATTACACGTCCACGCTGGTGACGAATGCTCTTTCCAATCCTCTAGAACAAGCCGTGGGGAAGAGTCCACAGATGGGCACAGCCTTTTGCTTCGGGGAGGGATGGGATGCGAACAAGGTAGAAATCACGCGTGATGGTGCTGACTGGATGCCTGTGTCTGTCTCTGGTGCTCAGCCGCAGGGATGGCATGAGCTCATAGCCCCTGCGAAGTGGCAGTATGATAACACGGTAGGTCTGCGTATCTCTGGTAATCAGGGGCTTCACATTCTAGCACTTCAAGGGTAGTATGGACGCGATAGAACAAGCGCAGCGCATGCTCAATGAGAGGGAGGCAGGGCTTTACCAGAACCATATCACGGCAGCCATCCTCTACAAGGGGGTGGTGCATCTCTCGCCCTCGTGTGTGTTCCTCGGGATTCCTCACAATGATGATGGCATCCTTGTCCTCTTCTGCTGTGGGGATGCTGTGGAGCTAGGCGATCTCTGCGGACTGATGGCGCGTCGTTATCAGATGGCGTACTGGACGCGAGATTTCAAGAAGGGCTATCAGGGGATGAAGAGTGCTCCTCTAGCTCGCTTTGCGCGACTGATAGAAAGGATGCTCCCTCAGGATGGGTAAGGACTGGTACGAGGGCTGCACGAAGTCGCGCAAGTGGAGGCTCAATCACCTCTACCACATTGTGACGAAGGATAAGGGCGTGCAGCGTTTCAAGATGAATGCTCAGCAAGAGTACTTGCTAGATCATCTCTGGACGCGTAATCTTATACTCAAAGCGCGTCAGCTGGGCATGTCTACCTTCACGGCTCTGCTGATGCTAGACTGCTGCATCTTCACTCCTAATTTCAATGCGGGTATCATTGATAGGAAGCTGGAAGACGCACGCGAGAAGATGGACAAGATCAAGCTCGCAGCGGAGCTCATGCTGAGCCCTGAGCCTACCACTGACGACCATGTGGAGGATGAGGAAGACCGAAAGAATATAGCTCTGTATGCCCAAGCAATGGCGCGTGCGGTGAGCCCTTCCATCACGTCGGATAGGGCACGCTTTAGCAATGGCAGCTCTATCCGTATCGGTACTTCCATGCGTGGCGGTACTCTCCAGCTGCTGCATGTCTCAGAGTTCGGGCACGTGGCGGCGAACTTCCCCAAGAAGGCGCGTGAAATCCTCTCAGGGGGCATTGGTACTGTGTCATCGAAGTCCGTTATTGTCATGGAGTCCACCCATGAGGGCGGCAAGTATGGCGAGCATTACCGCATGCTAAAAAATGCCATGGATAATGTAGGCAAGGATCTATCGTCACTAGATGACCGATTCTTCTTCTTCCCATGGTACGAGCAGGAAGAATACCGCGTGAAGAGTACGCGTGCCATCCCCGATGAGCTCAGGAAGTACTTCTTCGATCTTGAGGGGCGTGGTATTAGTCTCGACATGGAGCAGAAGCAGTGGTATGCAGCGCAGTATGCGAAGACTGGCTATCTAGTGAAGCGCGAGTACCCAACCACGCCAGAGGAAGCCTTCGAGCAGCAAGTGGAGGGGGCTATCTATGGCAAGCAGATGCTTTCCCTGCGCTCTCAGGGGAGGCTGGCGGCTGAGTTCGACGTGGATGCTTACGCGCCTCTGTATGTGTCGTGGGATATAGGGATGAGTGATTACATGGCTCTGTGGCTGTGGCAGGTGGGTGTAGATGGGCGTTATTACGCAGTGGATTTCTACTGTGCGAATGATAATCCCCTCCCTCATTATATCAATCAGGTGCATCTCTGGGAGCGTGAGCATGGGCAGATGATAAGTCGTCACCTTCTCCCCCACGATGCAGCGCGTCGTGACTGGGAAGGAACGAGCTTTGAAGCGAAGCTGCAAGAGGCGAAGTTCCGCACGTCCATCATCCCGCGCACTCGTGACATATGGGCAGGGATTAATGCGCTGCGTGACAAGCTGCGCTACTGCGTCTTTCATCGCCGATGTGGTGAGCCTGTGAAGGTGGAAGGTGTGGAATATATGTCAGGTATCGACGCGCTGGAGAATTACCAGAAGAAAGATAATGAGAAAGAAACACCTCTTCACGATCAGTGCTCACACGGAGCGGATGCCGCGCGTTATTTCGCTGAGGCTGTGGCTGCTGGGCTAGTGTCGAAGTACGCCCCAGAGGAACGCCCGAAGAGGTTGAAAAGCCGCGTGCGGGGTGTGCCCGAGGAGTGGGATTAAAGTTATGTGAGAACGTTCCTCTTGCGCGGTGATTAAAAACTATGCAATAATTATAAGTCAGCATGAGTGGGCAGGTCGCAGATTATGGATTGTCGGCTGTATTCACCATTAAAAACACCACTCATGCTGACCTTAGCTTTTAAAGATATTATGTGTGAACGAAAACAAGGAGAAGGAACAGTGGCGTATAGTCTGCGCCTATTAGTGCATGAACCGCGTGTCGTGCTTGGTGGAATAGGGCTTGTCGCAGCATGCTTTCTCTACTGGGACTTGCGCACGATGTTTCATGCCCAAGCAGAGAGCTATAGAGAAATCACCGCTGAGCTGCGCGATATTCGCGAGGACTTAGCTGAACTTAAACACCGTTAAATCATATGGGAATAGAAACAGCTCTTATCGCCGCTGGCTTGGCTTCGGCAGCGTCGACTATCTACGGCTCAAAGAAGGCAAAGGAGCAGCAAAAGGAAGCAGAGGCGGCAGCCGAGCGCACGCGTCTAGCTTCTGCCACGGTGCAAGCCGTCGATGCTCCCACGACAGTGACGGCTGATCAGTCTGCGGTGTCTGCTGAAGTGGATGCGAACAGCAAGAAGAAGCGACGCTTCAGCGTCAGTAATACTGTTAATAATGCGTCCATGCTCGGGGCTATGACTGGAAAGAAGACCCTAGGATGAAGACGGACTACTACCGCATAGCTCGTTCTCTCTTCTCTCATCTCGCACCAGCGAAGGCAGAGTGGGAGGAGGTCGTGGGACTTGTCGATCATGATCTTTTGGAGCTAGCCGAGATGCAGGAGCAGCAGCACGGCTCATATATTCAGTACGACAAGAAGAAAAAGAGGGCGAGCTCCACCTGCTCGCGTGCTCGCACGAATGCGCGTAAGCTGGCAGCGGCTCAGATGCACAATATCACGCCGCTCGGGCAGAAGTGGTTCAGATACGATGATGGAGAGGAGAATGAAGATGATTCTGACGGCTCTCTCTGGCTTGCTAGCGCGAGCGAGACCACGCTCAAGTACCTTGCGAAGTCAAACTTCTACGAGACGCTAGGGATGTTCAATTATGACCGAGTATTCGGCACTGCCTCCTTTCTTGTGGAGTACGTAGATGGTCGTCTCGTCTCGACTTTTCTTCCGTTCGGTACGTATGCCATCGGGCAGAATGAATTCAATGAGGTAGACACACTAGTGCGCAAGTTCACTTACACTGCTCATCAGGCAGCGCACGCCTTCGGTGAGGATGCTCTCACGGACAAGATGCGCGATAGCCTGAATGATGATGCGCGTCGCTATATTGACAGCTTCGAGATCTGGCACATCGTGACTCCTCGAAAAGATGCTATCGCTGGCGTGCAGGACGTAGAAGCGCGTCAGAGAAAATGGGCAAGCGTCTTCATGTGCTCTCATGATAAGAAAATCCTCATGGAAGACGGTTACTACGAGTTTCCTTACTGCGTCTCACGCTTCATGCGCAAGGGTAGCCGTGTCTACGGCACAAGCCCCGCAGCGGAGGTGATGAAAGAGATGCGTGACTACCCTAAGCATATGGACGCGATGCGTATCATCGGGCAGCGTCAGGCTATCCCTTCTATCCTCACCTTAGCTGAGGAGGTAGGAGAAATAGACATGCGCGCAGGTGGGCAGACCATCGTCAGTGAGAAGGCAGCACAGCTGGGCTATCCTCGCGAGTGGGGAGGCGGTGGACGCTTCGATATCGGTATTCACATTCTGGAGCAATACAAGGATGACATTGATAATGCCTTCTACATTCCCATCATTGAGACTATTTCCTCAGTAGACCGCTACATGACAGCTACAGAGGTGAACGCGCGTGAGGCAGAGAAGGTGATGACCTTTACTCCGTCGTTCGTGCAGTATGTGTCTGACTTCGCCCCTATCATGAGGCGTATCCTAGCACTACTTCTGCGTGCTGGTGTCATTCCTCTGGAGGGCGCACCTAGCACGATCGTGCAGCGTGTGCTCGATAAGAACTCTAATGAGAGAATAATATTACTCAAGCCCCAAGTGTCCTTCCTTGGGCGCATGGCTCAGGCTATAGACAGAGCTCAGAAAGCCTCACTAGACGGCACTCTCCAAGAGCTCTACACCACCTCTAAAGCGGCTGTAGATATGGGGATGGCTAATCCTCTTGACCATATCGACCTTGACTATCTCGCTCGCTGGCGATGCCTCGCCTCGGCGATGCCTATTAAGGGGCTACGCCCTGCGGAGGAAGTCGCCCAGATGAGGAAACAAAAAGCAGAAGCCGCCGCCGCGATGCAGGAGGCTCAAATGGAGCAAGTACTTTCCCAAGCGAATAAGAACAATGCTGATGCCGAGAAATCAGCGCAACCAAACACAACAACATAACATATGACACAAGAAGAAGCCCATGAGGCACAAATAGAACGCAACAAATACGTGATGAAGCGTCGCGCTCTCATCCACAAGCAAGTCACCCCTGAGCTCATCGACGCGCTCAAGGAACGATTCCAGTACCATCTCCCTGTCTTCCAGAAGGGCGTAGACGGCAAGCTCGACACCCTGAATGCCGCCTGTCGCGATGGCTCACATGAAGTCATCAAGTGGCTGGAATACGAGCTAACGCAGAAACTCTCAACCCCCAACACATAACACAGCATGGACAACGAAAACAACCCACAAGAAGGCGGCTCTCAAGAGAGCCAGCATCATGATGATCACTCCCAGCAGATGGAAGGCGTGCAGCAGGAAGGAATACAGCAGCAAGAAGGCACGCCAGCCATCGAGCAACAGCAAGCATCCGCAGAGTACACCCTCGACCTAGGCGAGCACTGGGGAGGCACTGACGGCTTACGCGGCAACATCATCACTCGCGCCCAAGAAGCAGGTCTCACCTCAGAGCAGGGCAGCCGCTTCGTAGCGTCTGTGATCGCGGACATGCACGCGGAAGAAAGCGCACGTATCGAAGCGAGTAATAAGCAGCTACGCGCTGACTGGGGAGAACACTATGAGAGTAATGTCTCAGAGACTCAGAAGTTCATCACTCGCATGGCAGAGAGCGCAGGTCTTCAGTCTGATCAGGTATCCGCGCTTCATTCCAGTGATGGGCTCGTGCTTATGAATGCCATTCGTCAGCAATTCTCCGAGGGCAAGACGCAGGGCGGCGGTAATGCCTCAGCGGCACTATCTGCTAAAGATCAAATGCGGGCTATGCTTCACGATCCATCTAATCCTTACTATGAAGGATTAACTAATCTTAATGCACCTATAGAGAAGAGACGAGAAGCGGTGAGTCGCTATAATTCTCTATCGGGCTATAACGTCTACCCTATGCCTTAAACTGTAATAGCTAGGCTTGCAATATAGAGGAACGTTCTCACGTGAGATCGTTCCTCTATATTTATGAAGACCAGTCATGCTAAGGTCACAACATGGCTGATACAAATAACACTAAACATATCACGGAGATGTACCGTGAAAGTTACGAGCCGCTTTTGATTCGTAACCTTCAGCAGAGTGAATCCCTGATTAAACCTTTTGCCACTATCCTCGGCTCTTGCCGTGGAAAGTCTCGCGTCATGTCTACGATTGGCTCGACTAAGCTCAATCGCCGAGTAAGCCGCCTCCAGAAGATTACTCGCGATGAGCTCAACTACGGCGATCGTCAGATACGCCCCGAGTTCTTCGATAAGGCTCTTGTCATCTCTTCTGATGATGAAGCCCTCAAGGGGGATTTCGCTGTGAAGATGATGGATCTCGTCACTGAGCTGAGCGATGCCTCTCTACGCTCGACGGATGAAGTGCTCATGGGGTCTGTCTATGACGAGACGCTGAAAGATTATATAATCAAGACACCTACGAGCCTAGAGATCACCGCAAAGGATGGCAGCCCCTATCAGGGTGGTACTACAGGCGGTATTTTCGGGGATGCCTACACTGGCGATGATGGCACGATTAAGAAGGCTCTCCCTATGCAACCTTACATCATAGGGAGCGGTCTGACGACGACATGGGAAGGGTACACAGGCGAGGGATCGACTCCGCTTGACTTCAAGCGCACTAACGTCATTCCTGCCAACTGGGTAGAGAGTGGGCAACCCACGAGCGGTAACCTCACACTGGATAAGATTCTTGTAGCGATCACTTGCATGGAGTCACGACATGCCATCCGTAAGGGTGAGAAGCTCTGCATGGCTATCACACCTCGCCAGAAGCTCGACATGATGCGATGGGAGAAGCTCCAGAATCAAGACTACGGATTCCAAGCTCTGCGTACTGGGCATGTCAACGAGCTACTCGGCATTAACATTCTCGTCTCTGACATGATTCCTCGCGTGAATGTGGGGACTACTGCTGACCCTCACTGGGTGCGCGCTCTTCCTATGTGGAAGCAGAGTGATATCTGCTTCGGTGTATGGCAAGATACCAAGTGCCGCATCACCGAGCTGGATCAGGATTATGTAGATGCTACTCAAGTTCTTCTTACTTGTGCCTTTGGTGCAGGTCGAAAGCGAGAGGAGTCGGTCCTGTCTATCCATGTGGATGAAGGATTAAATGAGTAAAATACTATAGTTTTCTTCCTGTAATATTCTGTTGTAGTATGTTGGTATAGAGCTACCCACTATTTTTTAGTGGGTAGCTCTTAAAGTTATGTGAGAACGTTCCTCTTTCGCGAAAGGGTGGAATCATGGCATAATGGAGGAATGGACAAGATGACCATTTATGAGCTCGCCCTGAATGCGCTAGGGGAGAAGGGATTCAAGGCAGGGTCTCCGAATGAAAAGCCGCTTGAGATTGAGTTCAAGAGCGTGCTCAGGGAGGCTATCAGCCGCTATGCGTGGAACTTTGCCAAGAAGTTACATCGAGCTAGCTCTGCGCAGGATGGTAGATACGCATTGCCTCTGGATTGCATGCGCGTGCTGGAGGTACGACATGCCGAGAGTCTTGACAAGGTGAGAGGCTATCAGCTCATCGGTGATACACTCTCGCTTATCGGTGATACCTCAAGTGGGGAACTGGACATCATCTATATCTCTGATGAGGCGGCAGTCATTGGAGAAATCCCCGATCGCTACCCTGCCTTCTGCCGTGCCGTGGTGTACCTGCTCGCGTCTCGCGCCTCTATGGCTATCACTGGCAATCTCAACATACAGCAGATAATGGAAGAGCAAGCAAATAGACATTTCACTATCGCTATCACGAAGGACAGACAACAGGATGCGAGCAATGACCAGCATCCCTTTGACCGTATTATAGCCTCTGACATTTATTAAGACATGGGATTCGCAAGCAATATATTCGGACAGCTCCAAGAGGCTAGGAGTCTCGGGCATCAATCGCGCATGACGCGCATCGAGGGACAAGCGCAGAAAGATGAAGCTTACCGCGCCGCAGATGCTACGGAGCGCGAGAGTCGGGCTAATGCCGAGCTCGCAGGTCTCCAGATGAGGCAGACACGCGAGGTGCAGCGGCAAGCCGTCGGACAGGCTCGTAATGCGCGAGCTGCTGCGGGCTTTGATATGACACAGGGCAGCGGTGCTCAGGCTATAGCTGATGTCTCAGGCTCATATGATTCACAGATTGATAACATGGCTCTGAGCTCATCGCTTGAACAAGCCAACGCGATCAACCAAGCTACCAACCTGAGACAAGCAGGTGCTAATGCCAACCTGAGTGCTAATCTTCAAGCTGACCTTATACGTGATAGGGCAAAGGCTATTCGTACCTCTACTTGGTTCACAGGCATGAGTGCGGCGGCTGGCTTCGCGGCTGGTGGGATAAATGGCGCGGATATGTTCTCAAGCTTCACCAACTCCATGAACCCCTACACATCAAAACACGTAACCGAGGACTGGGATAAAAAGCTCGCAGCACTCCTCACAGGAAATTAACATGAAACAACAACACATCTATAACGGAGCTTCTGTCCAGCATGGAAGCAATCGCAGTACTCCCTTCAGTGATGGGGGTGTCAACGCTGCCAACGCGAAGGGCATGCAGCAAGCAGCCGCTAATCTCGCAGGACTAGGTGAGCAGATGCTCAAAATGGAAGACTTTTCCCAAGAGCAGAAGGATGAAGCGACGCTGACGACGGAAGCGCAGAACTTTGACTCAGAAGTAGAGCGTCGCCTCGCCCTCCCCGATGGGCATAGCGATTCTTTCCACAACTCGGACGGCACGTTGCGCCAGAACAAAGTGACAAGTCTAGTTGATAATTATCGCAAAAAGTTTGAACCTCTAGGCTCAGAGATTATCGACCCAGAACGACGAATGCGCATGCAAGCAAGAGCACAGCACACGATTAATAGTATGGGTGGAGCTCTCCTCTCACGCGGGGCAAAGGAGATGAAGCGAAAAGCTCTTATCAACTACCAGAACAACCGTGATCTAGCCCTACAGCGTGGCGATTACGCTAGTGTACTGGACATGGATTCACGCGCTGTGGGGGCTGCTCTCATCCCTCAGAGTCAAGCTGACCTACAAGCCTACGAGCTCCAGCAAGCCGAGTATACGACCACCGCTCAGAACGCGTGGAATCAGTCTCCAGCAGAGCTTGCTAGGCTCTGGGATGAGGGGCATTTTGATGAAGCGAGCGCAGACGTGCAAGGGAATGTCCAGCGCATGCTAGCGCGTGCAGGTGGTCTGGAAATCCCTCAGACACAAATGCGACGCGTGGCGAACAAGGATGGCTCGGAGCGTGTCGAAAAACTGCCCCCTGAAGCACCGCGCGGCTTGCCGTCGTACCTAGTGCGCTCGTGGAATGAGAATGGCGGCGATTTTAAAACGCCCGACGCTAAGGCTGCTTCTGCTCCCCTGCTCGCGACTTGGGCAAAATCGCAGATCACCAGCCCCAACAACCCCGAGGAGGTGGAGCGCGTCAAGACTGTCATGAAGGCGTACGGAGCGAGTGATGCCTACGCTTCATCCATCATCTCGACTCTACAAAAAGATCTAGGTGGAGGACAGACTTTTAATTCATCTGACTCTTGGGATATGATGCATGAGGACGCTTTTTTCACCGAAGAGCAGCAGGATAATATTTACTGGTGGAAGGACAGAGCAGCTTATTTGTCTACTCTTGACTCAGCGTTTTTGGATGAAAAGAAGAACGAAGACGGCGAGCTTCTCGCAGACGAACTCAAGCGTATTAAAGCGAACCTTAAAGAATGGGACGGCTATAGAAAAGAAGAGAACACGAAGGCAAAAGCTGCTATTGAAGGCGAATTCATCGCATGGAAGTCAAGAAATCCAGATGCAGACTATAGAGACCAGTATGAAGAGTACTGGAATATCACAGATAGATACCTTGAGAAAGAGCGAGGTGAGCAAGTAGACCATACCGCTATGAGTGCCTACCAAGTAGGAGGAAACACCGCGAAGGAATACGAGAATCAAGTAGCGACAGCACAAAAAGACATGGAGCTAGCACGTGATGAAAATAATAAAGATGTCGCACAAACTGAGGCTATGAGAAATCAGCCAGAAGAGCCGCTGCAAGAGGTGCAAGCAGTCGTTGAGGAAACGAGCTACCCCATATCCACTGTACGTGGTGCGAGCAATGCGCTTGAGGGGAATACGACTGAGGCAATTCTTTATGTCCCCAAGGGAACTAGCATGACCGATAAAGAGATACTTATCCGCGCAGAAGGAGATATCGCCAGCTATGCCCGAGTAGTAGAGTCAGATAAGGTGACTGAACCCACGATGAGCCGCCGCTTGAGGGGGAATCTAGGTGATTACACTGGGCAGAATAAAACGATCACCATTAGCGGTAAGAACGCCTATTTATCGAAGCAATCAAGCACGCAAAGTAATAAAGCATGGGCGACTGGTGGCTTCGCTGGCGAGCTCAACCCTGCTAGGCTTCCTGCTCCGCTCCAACCCTACGCGCAAGACTTCATCGAGCTAGGCAACAAGTACGGAGTCAATCCAGCATTGCTAGCTGCTATCTCCATGCACGAGACAGGCAACGGCACAAGTAAAGCTTTCAAGAATCGTCGTAATGCCATGGGGATATCCAACTCAAAAGGAGTTATAGACCAGCCCTCAGTGCGTGCGTCTATCGAGCACATGGCGCGTCTCATGGGTCGTGCGAAGATGTACAAGGGTCGCGAGCTCACAGAGATAGCCTCCGTGTATGCCCCTGTAGGCGCAGGTAATGACCCACGCGGCTATAACCAATACTGGACACGCGGAGTGTCCCAGTACCTCAACCAAATCACAAACTAAAAACACTCACATTTTCCTAATATGGCTAGAACAAACTTAGATTTCGCCCCTCTCCAAGAAGGGCTCTTCACCACGGCTCGCCCTTCGACTTCACTAGAGCGAGATATGGCAATGAATGGCATCGCTGACTACTTCACCGCTGAATATGATGAAGATGCCGCTGTGCGCACATTTGAACGCTATGGCGAAACAGTAGACCATGCTAAAACCCGCGATAGAGACTTCTTCACTGGGCACGCGATAGCCCGCATCCATGGCATGCGTATGAATCCCGAGAGGTACTTCACTGAACAGAATATCCCTATCCCCGAAAGCGTGCGCACGAAGCAAGACTTCTTTGCCGCCATCGGCGCGGACTATGGCGCGAAGGTCAAAACCGCCTACACCGAGCGCAAGGCAAAGGAAGCGGAGCAGCAACGTCAGGCAGATGAGCTCGCTAAGGTGTGGAGCGATAGATTCAGCCAAGTGGGCGCATCTATGGTCGGGCAGAGTGGCGACTCTCAGGAGTTTTTGCGCCTTTTAGAAGCTACACCAGAGGAGCATAAGCAAAAGATCACAGAGAGCTATGCTCGTGCTAGAGATGCACTAAGGGAGTACCAGTCTTTCTTTAATGCGTCCACAGGGAAAACTGCGATGACCTTTGCTAGCCCTCATGCTGAAAATACACGCGAGCTTGCGTCTTATCTTGCAATGGCTTTAAGTCACGAAGATGAGCAGGGAAACAGGGTGATTGATCAGAACGCCGCTTCGTTTCTTGCCTCAGCTTTAATAGCTGGGGCAGAGCAATCATCTAATGATCTTAATACTGCGGAGCAGTTCTGGAAATCGGCTACAGATAGCTTCTTTAAGCCTGTTGGATCTATCACAGGTGCTATAAAAGAGACTACTGGCACTACATCCCCATGGTTTGCTCGAAATATTGACGCGCCTCTCGCTGGTCTCTTAGGCGCGAGTGAGGAGACGCAGCAAGGTTACATCGAGGCGATGGAGTTTAACGCGAATAATGATAAGCTTGTCGAGGATATGATGAGTCTGCTTATCACGGCTTATGATAAGCGCACAGCTCCCGCTCCGAATGCGGGAATCGTAAAAAAAGTGTCATCAGGTCTAGGCTCTTTTGTTGGGATGATACCTCACATTATGAGGAGAGGACGCTCGGGTATGGCTCTTACTGGTGTATACGCTGGAGGCATGTCGAATATCGGGCGCATGCACGCTCAAGCAAGAGGCGCAGAGAATCCACTTCTTGAGGGTATTTACTCAGAAGCACCCCAAGCTTTCGCTGAGCGTTACGCTCTGCTTCTTGGCGGGCGGTTGTCTGGCTCAGGCAAGCTACTAGGCAAGCTAGGGAAATGGACAGGTGTAGCCCCAGTCGCGAATAAAATAGGTACTTCCATCCTCAGCTCTCCATGGAAGAGAGGTGTGGGCAGCTTCGTCGGAGGGACTATGGATGAGCTTATCGTAGAGCAATCTCTGGCTAACCTAGGTGAATACTCTGTGCGCTCAATTACGCGTGCTATGGGGGTAGAGGTAGCGGAGCATGAGTACATCACGAGTGATGGCGTGCGTCACACTGGCGCAGGTATGTCTACGCTGATGAGTGTTTATGACAACATCACCGACCCTGCGGCTCTTATCACTACCTCTATCATTGTCGGGGGTATGACGGCAGCAGCAGGATCGCGCATTAAGCAGCAAGCCGACGCATTCACCCAAAACATAGAGATCTTGCAGGATGCAGGTATTACTAAGGCGACGGCTCAGAGAATCTCAAAGATAAAATTACCAGACGAACGAGCGCGTGCCACAGCTGATGCACTCACGCGCGAGGTGGCAGAAGATCCAGAGGCTGCTGTCCAACGTCTACAAGAGAGAGGCGCAAAGCTTGCCGAGAAAAGGGAAATAGAACTACTCGCTCAATCTGGTGTGATGAAATACGTGCTCGAAGAATCAGGTATAGTTGAGGCTCAACCTACCCCAGAAGGAAAGTATAGAGTAACGATGCAGGTCAATGATGAACAAGAGGTGCGTGATTATACCGAGGCGCAGCTCATCGCCTTCACCCAAATGCAAGCGAATGACAAGAAGCTCGACTTCATGCGAGAGATGCAATCACGTGTCGCAGGAACAGCCCTCGCGAAGTCAAAGATCGAGGACATCGGGGGGCGCATCCTGTCCATGGCTGAGCTGCCTGTGAAGACCGCCGCGAAGATCACGGAGACAGGAGGTGTAGTCAATCTGTCGGTGCTGGAGACTCTGGCCAGTGAGGCGAATGAGCATATCACAGCATCCATGGAGCAGGGCGATAGCTACGAGGTAGCATCATCGAGGGAGAGCTCTATCTCTGGTGTAACGTGGGGCACGCTGGCGAATGCCGCGAATAGCTTCAAGTCCCGCATTGATGAAGGTGTCGCCACTGGGGAGCTTTCGCCTGATGTCGATTATTCCACTCAAGCTTTCCGCTTGGATGCGGTAGGCGCAGGGCAGAGTGTTGTCTTGTACGCTGAGGGCTTAGTCAATGAACGAGAGATGCAGGAAGACACGATAGAGCGTAATCTCGTGGCTCTCACGGAGAGTGAGGGCTCATCCGTGACGCTGGCTGACGTGGACAAGATGCTCACCGAGCTAGACGAGAACCTGCGACGTGTCAATCCTAAGTTGAAATTGTTCTCCCAGAAAGAAGGTCACACAAGGCAAGACATCATCGAGGCGTTCTCCACGCTGAGCCAGTCACACTTCCTGATTAATCATCATAAGTACCAGATGCCACAATGGGCACATGATACGATAGATTTTACCCTCAAGAGCCTAGAAGAGACCCAGAGGCTTGTCACCCTAGGTGATGCTTTCAACGCATGGCAGGACACCGAGGAGGGGCAAGCATGGAAGGATAAGGGGAACAGCTTAGAGACACTGCTCAACAAGAGCGGTATGAATCTCGCTGGACGATATGAAGGCGCAAAGCTTGATGCTGATCATATGCGATCGGTGAAAGAAGCGTATGAGCTTGTCTCTGGTATTAGCGGACAAGCTTCTGTTGAGTCTGCGCTAGAGATGGTCAGTGAAGCAGAGCAGCAGGACGCACTCAGAGATGAATATAATCGAGAGATGGACGCGCCTGTTACTCATATCCCAGCTAGTGAGAATATCACTGGTGAAGGCATGGAGATAGACCTCTCCGAGGGCTCGCCTGTCGATGATGTCTCTGGTGAGTTCGTCATCCCTGAAGGAGCGACGCTAGAGACCGCGCAGGATGGGCTAGGAAGAGGACTCACGAATGGGCAATACGTGATGACTCCCGACGGCTCTGTCTATGGTACTGCTCCTGTGGGTAGCATCGAGCTGTCCGCAGATGTGCCACAGTTCAAGCGAAGCCAGAGCATTCTCGGGCGTACTGATGCAAAAGAGGACGGCACGACTTATGAGCTGTCGGGCAAGTGGAATCCGAAGTCTCCACCCATCGACATATGGCGTAGGCAGGACGGCAGACTTGAGGTCATCAGCGGTCGCCACCGTCTCGCGCATGCAAAGAGAAGTAATGTCCCTCATATCGCCGTGCGTGTCTACGATGAAAGCGAGATACAGAATGCACAGTGGGCGAAGATGCACGATGTCGAGCAGAATATCCTTGATAATCGTGGCTCTGCTGTGGACATTGCCTACTTCTACCGCAACAACCCGATCACCCGAGCAGAAGCAGAGGAGCGCGGGCTCATGCCAAAGACGGCGGCAGGAGAGGTTACAGCATCGGCGAAGATGGGTATCGTCATCGCAGCTGAGGCTAGCCCTGACACTTTTGACGCGGTGATGAATGGCATAGTAAGCGCAGGCGACGCGTACACGGCTATCAATATAGCCAGCACCCCAGAGGGGCAAGCCCTCGCTCTCCAGCAGCGTAACAAGGGCGGCAAGACTCAATCATGGGACTACGTGACTGCTTTCGTCCGTGGCGTGGAAGCCCAGCAGTCCGCAGGGGCTCAGCTTGATTTGTTCGGCAACGACACCTCTTGGCAGGAGACGGCAGAGAAGACGGCAAAGTACGTGTCCAAGGCTCGCGCCATCCTCAAGGAGCAGATGCAAGTCATCCGCAGCGGTCGCAAGCTAGAGAAGCAAGCCAAGGTTGCCAAGCGTCTAGGCGTAGAGGTGAAGAACCCCGAGGATGCCGCGCAGCTCCTCCAGCGTCTCGCCCTGCTCGATGCAGCCTATGAGCGCATGGATGGCGAGATGGGTATCCCTGCGAAGGTGGAGGCGTGGGATGGCAAGAGTACGCCAGAGGTGAGTCTTTCGGATATCCCCTACAGTTACCAGCTCGCGACCGCCAGTCTTTCACTTTCTGAAAGAGAACAGAAGGTTGTGAGCGCGTTCGATAAAGTGGATGCTCAACCACTCGTTGAGGTGGATATACCTGAGATCTACACAGCTACTCCTCAGCAGATGCGTAAACTCATGAAGGATAGTCTTGATAAGCTTAAAACACCATCAGAACGAGAGAATCGAAAACCAGCTTCCATCATGATGGGGGATAGAACTGTACATGTCGGAGGTTCATCGCGTCAGAAAATTAGTAGCCATGCTGCTGATAGGCGAGTGGCTGCCGCGTTTTGCTCGATTAAGGACATTTCCGAAAGCTCGGTCCTTGTCGATACGCAAGAGAATAGTCAGTCAGACTTAAGCAAGAAAGCAGACATCTTGAGGTATCACTATTTCCTGAATAAGGTTGATTTTGCTGGGGCTGAAAAGTCGAATACTCAGCAGCAGGATGAGGCTTATGTTTTAATGGTTGTAGAAGAACGCGCTAATGGGGACTTGTTCCATGATATCAACGTGCGAAATGTGAAGGTGTTGGACACGATAGAAGCCACCCTTGACGCTCTTCCCGAAGGCCGCGTTACAAAAGCGGGACAAGAAGAGCAAGGTGGCTCTAGGAACAGAATAGATGAATACCTCAGAGTAGTCAAGAGAAACCGAGAAAAATCGTCTTATTCTTTGTCATCCACCCCCCGCCTCGCTCCGAACGGTAAGCCTTCCAACCTGAACGAAAAGCAGTGGCAACAGGTGCGCACGCCTGAGTTTAAGGCGTGGTTTGGCGACTGGGAGAACGACCCTGAGAATGCAAGTAAAGCCGTTGATGAGAATGGCGAGCCTAAAGTATACTATCATGGAACATGGGGGGATTTTTCAGCTTTTGCTTATGAGAAGCAAAGCAATATGATGTATGGAGAAGGTTTTTATTTTACAGGTGATCCGAGTCACGCACGTGCCTACGGTGATATAATAATGCCTGTTTTCTTGAACGCTCGCTACTCTGCCGCAGAAAGGATGGCTGACAGGCGCGCGAAAAAACCACTAAAAGAACTCGACCATATCCGCGTTAAAGACATGGATTATATCGCAGTTCAAAACCCCACCCAAATCAAATCTGCAATAGGGAATAGAGGAACGTTCGACGCGGGGAATTCAGATATTACGTTTTCAACCCGCCTCGCCCCGAACGGCAAGCCTTCCAATCTGAACGAAAACCAGTGGCATCAAGTGCGCACACCTGAGTTCAAGGCGTGGTTTGGCGACTGGGAGAACGACCCTGAGAATGCAAGTAAAGCCGTTGATGAGAATGGCGAGCCGCTTGTGGTGTATCATGGGACAAGTACTGTCTTCACTGAGTTTAAGCATGGAATATCCAAAAAGGGATTAAATCTTCTTGGTGAAGGCTTTTATTTTACGAGTGATAAAGAAGACGCTGAGGGATACGCCCACCGCCGCAGCGGTGGAGAATCAGAGGGAAATGTGATAGGAGCTTTCCTGAATACGAGGACACCCCTGATTCTATCAGAGCGCACAAAGGCATCAGAGGATAAGAAGAAAGCTCTAGAGTCTACTCATCATGATGGGGTAATTAAGCCGCTAATTTCAGAGTCAATACTGTATATGGTATCAAAACCCACGCAAATCAAATCCGCGACCGACAATCGCGGCACATTCGATGAGGGGAATCCAGACATAACATTCAGCATTCGCGAGTTCTCCCCCTCCACATACAAAGAAAAAGACCTTGCCAGCGTTGCAGACGTGTACGGAGTCAATACACCCAGTGTAGCGCAGGTGAACACTATGTGGGGTGGAGTGCTAAACTATCTCGTCTCAGACGATGTGAAAAACGCGCGTCAGTTCTACCCAGTCAGCCCTACTCCTGCCGTGCTTCAAATGCTGGGGGTAGAGCCTCGCATGATGGGCATTACCAAAGCGACGATTGACAAGGTGACAGGAGGGAAGCACTCCATTACTGCGGATCAGCTCAGAGCATTACCCGCCCAATTGAGCAACCCTGTAGCGGTATTTGAATCGTCCACTCAGAAGGGTAGCTTAGTAGTGCTCACGGAGATGGTAGAAAATGGAGCTCCTGTGATTGTGGCGATTCATTTGGAGGTGTTCGACAAACGCGGAGAGTTTGCAATCAATAAGATTGCCAGCGTTTATGGTAAAGATAATATAAATACATTCACAAAACTCAGCCCCCTCTACATAAAAGAAAGCCTTCTAAGTCAAGATCGCGGAGGGCTCCAATTGCCAACGGCAGTGATCAAGCTTAAAGAAGGCTCTACAGACACTATAAAGACTGAGGCTGATCTAGTCAAGTACAAAGAAGAGAATAATATTTCATTCTCCCTTTCTGATATCAATGCTATCACGCGCGCGGCTCAGGTCACCATGCTCAAGGAAGAGCAAGCGCAGCGTCTTCTCAATGACGCGCAGCGAGAGCTAACCCGCCTCAAGAGAGTGTTCGCATCCGATGATGACAAGACACAGAAAGCAGCTCGCGCCCTAGGCTCGGCTCATGCGCTCATGTCGTCCATTTACAAGCACCTAGAGCCCAAGCATCGCCCCGATATGCGCCGTAGAATGCGCATCGTCGAGGCTCTGGCAAAAGCCATCGACAGAGGGCGACTCACCACGGCTGGAACGATAGGCAAGGATGAACTAGGCTACATACACAGCGAGATCGAGGACGCGCTAAACTCAAGTGCTGTGCAGACTTCCATTCAAGGAGAGGTGTATGATGCCATGGAAGGTATGACACCAGAGCAAGAGGCACGGAGCGAGAACAAGCTCCAGCGCATCGAGGCTGAGGCTATCAAGCGAGAGCTAGCCTCCATCACACGTGACGTGGCTGAGAAGCGCGTGAGCACAGTGCTGGAAGACATGCTTGCTGAGGCGATCGACAGCCTAGAAGCTCAGCTCATCGAGAAGGAACGCCAGCGTACAGCCACCATGCTAGAACGTCTCACGCCAAAGAAGGCGAAGAGCGGTAAACTGGCAAAGGGGAAGATGGACGCTGACAGCTATCGACAGATATCAACGTGGGTTGACATGATGAACGCCACCGAGGAACAACGAGCTGAGCGCATGGCTGAACTAGAAGCTCTGCTGGCGAAAGGAGTCAACGAAGAAGAAGACGCAGGGGATAGCTTCACTAAGCAGGAGAAGCTAGAACTAGAGATGAAGGACTGGTCGGTCTTTGGCTCTGTGGACGGCATGTCTCTTGCTGAGGTTCGACGTATGAATGACGCGCTGCGCACGTTCGCCCTCACTTCTCGCAGCGCGTGGGAGGCGAAGCTAGAGAATGAAAAGCGTAAAATGGAAGCGATAGCCCTCGATGCGGCAGAGGCTCTGGGCGGTTCTGATTCATATGAGCGTGGGAAGCAGAGAGAGCTTGCTAGCTCCTCCTTTTGGCAGAATATCAAGGACGCTCCGAAGATGGTCATGAGTATGTCTCATATGCTGTACTCTTTCAGAAATATTCCTGCACTGAGTGCCTTTGCGGAGAAGTCGCTGCGCGTGCTCTCTCGTGGGCATGTTGATCTCAATTTGAGAGAGAAGCAAGCTAATGATGAATTGCAGTTTTTCATGATTGAGTCACTGGGACTTACCACAGAGAAGGAGAGGAACGATTTTATCGTACATCTCAATAAAGAAATCAACACTGGAATATCTCTGGAAGGAGAGCTCATGACACACGAGTTAGAGATCACTCAAGAAGAAGCTCGTCGATGGGTCGCCATGACTCCAGAACAGCGCGCCCATGAGCGAAAGAAAGAAGAGAAAAAGCAGCGCACAAAAGGCTGGCGACCCAAGGGATTAGTCCAAGAAGAAGATATTCCTCTCATCGAAGAAGACCTTAAAAAGAAAGACGCTCGCCTGATGGATCGAAAGCAGAATAATCCAGAGGCTCGACCTTACGGTAAAGTTCGGATTAAAAGAAAAGTTCGAGGTAAGCAAGGTGACAAGCTCATAGCGTCACGAAATCGCATGCTCAACGTGCTTTTAACCTTGGAGCAGCCAGACTATGCCCGCAATGCCAACAAGCACGGCTACACGCCTGAAGTGATAGCTAAGATGCGTGAAGCGGTGGGGGCTGACGTGCTCGCCTTTGGTGAAGCTATGAGAAGTATTCTTCACAAGAGCGGACTAGCTGAGGTATACGAGGCTAGAGAAGGAAATCCCTTCCCTGCGGTCGAGATGTACTGGGCTAGCAGATTCGATCAAGTATCAAACATCCGCGACACCTCCGCACTAGACACGCAAATGGGGGCAGGCTCGAAGTACTCGTTCCTCATCAATCGTGTGAAGCATGGTCTGAATGTTGATACCAGTCTAGGAGCTACGAACGTATTCTTCGCCTCACTGGCTCAGCAGAATAACTATATCGTGATGGGCGAAATGACCTCTCAGTGGAGAAAGCTTCTGGCTAATCCGCAGTTTGCAAAGGCTTTTGAGCAGAAAATAGGGCATACCGAGATGCTTACTTTCAAGGAGCTCTTGAACGCCCTTGACGGCTCAGGAGTCATGGATAGTGTGACGCAGAGAGGACTTAGCCGACTCATTAAGCAGACGCAATCAGCGCATGCGCCCACGGTACTAGCTGGCTCGCCTATGACATTGCTGCGCCAGCTACCCGCTATTATTAATGCGTCTGCCTTTGGTGGATTCTCTGCGCTCGAATTTGGCAAGCAGATGTTGCTGGACAGAATAGGAAAAGGACGCATCAGCTACGGCGAGATGTCAAAGATCGATGCGATCAAGTCTCGCTATGGCGATGATAGACGCTTCGTCCAGATGATGCGACTCGGAACTGATGTCAAATATAGTCGTCTGAACGCATGGTCGCGCGTGGGTATGAATGCTATAGAGAAGATGGATATCGTCACGAACACCATAGGCGCGATGACTCTATATAACCTGCGTTGGAAGCAACTAGAGAAGCGTAACGATGGGGCACTCGACCCACTCACTGAGGAAGAAATGGACGCTGACTGTCAATCTTACGTCGAGCAGTCCCTTGAGCTGGCAGCCCAGCCCATACGCAATACTCAAAAGAGTGCTATGGCTGCCCTGAATGTGAACAGTTTCCTTGTTAAGAGCATGTTCTACATGGGGTCTGAGCCCATAGGCAAGATAGGTCTCGCGCAAGCCGAAGGGCGAGCCGCTGGCGGTGGATGGCGTGGAGCATGGGAGGTCTACAAAACTCTAGTAAAGTATAGCATCCCTACTCAGATTATAGCCATGGGGCTAGAGAGCTTCCTCGGGTACGGAGCGGATGAGGATGAGCCCTTATGGCAGTACTTCGCATATAATCTTGCGACAGCGGTTACTGGATTAGGCATCCTGAATGCAGCCCCCATTCTTGGTACGGCTATCGCCACTCTGACAGGTGGATATGCGAAGACACAGAGCTACGCTGACTTGATATTCGACATCCGAGGAATGAAGAGAACGGCGACGAGGCTGTACAATTACGGTGCTTCCGAAGAAGCGCGATCAGCCTCAGAATGGGGAATGCTCACTAGCGATATCCTCCGCGCGGGATCTGCGGTTACTCCATTCGGTGGGGGGATACATAGCAGATCGCAAGTGTGGAGTTACGGCTCGTCACTTCTTCAGTCCATCAACACGGCGTTTAACTCGGTTCGACCTTTAATGCAGCGAGCTCGAAACAATCAGGATTAGTGATCTAGCCCCCCCCCCTCCAAAAACTAGCATTTACTTTCAAATGCTAGTTTTTTTTGCTGGCTTAAATATCAAGATTTTCTAGGGATTCCCTAATCTTCTCGGTATCGGGGCGATAGTATACCCTATGGATCGCCGCGTTGTTGTGCCCAACAATCAGCATAGCCATACTGAGCGGCACTCCTGCATCATGCAACATGGTCACCGCCGACGCACGAAGACTATGAAAAGTCTTGTTACGGAAGCTGCGTCTCTCTCCTTCACGCATGGGCATTCTGGACGACACGCCTAGAGCTTCACATAATGCGGAGAACTCAAGACTAATGTGCTGGGTGCTACCAGTGCGAAGCATGCGCTCGGCTAAGTCTTGATGCACATATTGAGTGCTAGTGTTTGCCTTTTGACGCTTTTGCAGATGAGCCTCTAGCGTGCTCGTCATGGGCACGACCATCCCACGGCTCGTTTTCTGTGTGGTGAGGGCAATACATCGATGCTGAAAGTCTACCTGTGACCACTTAAGCAGAGCGCAGTCACCTAGACGCTGCCCTCCGAGATGAAGTGAGACAAGTACCATGCTTGCCCAGTCAGAAGGTAGCTTTTCGAGCAAGACGCGGATGTCTTCGCGGCTGAAGGCTTCACGCGTGATCTTATCGTCCTTCGCTGTAGATGGGTACTTCATCCCTCGCGTGGGGTTGTGCTTCATGAGCTCCTTATCTATCGCAGAGTTAAACATGATGCTGAGCGATTGGCGGTATCTTTCCACGGTCGATGAAGAAACGCGGGCGCATTCCTTGATAATGAAGTTTTGTATATCTTGTTTCTTCACATCTGGGATAGGGGCATCGAAGCGTGATTCTAAAAATGCTTCTAATGCCGCTAGAGCGCGCTTGTCACTGCCCGAGGAGCGCGAGCCCAGCAAGGCGCGTTCAGAGAGCCACTGCGTGGCAAATTCTCGCACAGTGGGTGTAGATGGCTTCTCTTCGTTATGTGCTAGGACTTCAAGTACAGCTTTGACGTGTCGCCCTTCCATGCCTACCTTGTCCGCTTCCTCAAAGGCATCAGCCACCATCTGCGCGCGCGCCATGAGTTGCGCTTTCGTCTCTGCTTTTCCGCGTCCTTTGACTGGGGTGTGCCTGATTTTTGTGCTTTTTGTGCGTTGCTTCCCCCCAAAGCCTCTCCATGTGGCGAAGTAGTAGGGGCTTCTTTTGTCTGTACGAAGTGTAGCCATGTTGTGATCGTGTTGTGAGTACTGTGGTTTTTCAGGAAGAAAGTCACAACACGAAGTATACATTTCTGGACATTTTAGACAAGCAAAAACCCCTACACTCAACGAAAAGTGTAGGGGTTTGTTTGTATTGGGAGCGGAAAGAGTGGGATTCGAACCCACGGTGATATCACTACCACGCTCGATTTCGAGTCGAGTGCCTTAGACCAACTCAGCCATCTTTCCATGCTGTCCTGATTGTCCTGATAGGAATCAGGTGTGGCGGCATTGTCGATGATCAGACATGACAAGTCAAGATAATTATCCATTCTAGCGGATATTTTTTCTCTCTTGACTCTGGCTGTCGCTTGCGGTATAAAGGGGATTCCATGAAGAAATCTCCACTTATAGCATGTCTCGCTTCAGTATTTCTCCCTAGCTGTATCATGCCTACAGAAAATACGGAAGGTTATATTCCCGCAGCTAGTAAAACTGTTAATGGGATTATCTATCATAGCTATGATTCTGAACTGTCTGCGTCTCAGAAGCAGTGGGAGAGGAAGGTGACGCAGGCTGCCTTTGAGATTCCCTTCTGGAATGCGTCTCGCACGCGCGCTGTTGTCTATATGAAGACGCGCGATAAGGGGCAGGAGGTGAATCACCAGTTCTACTTCTACCGTCTGAATAGCGTGGGCTGGATGGAGCTCTTCGGTTCTGGTGAGTTTATTTCAAATTACTACACCGCCGCTAGAAAGGCGATCGTGAAAGAAGATAATTTCCTCATTTCCCTCTGGAATGCCGATACTGGCGGCAAGCATTCCGTGACGATCACCTACCCCTTGGCGCAGAATCATGTCACACGCAAGAAGATGCGTAATAAGGAGGAGGTCGCGAGTACGAAAGATTTTAATCCCGCTAAGCTCAGTCACCCGCACTTGAATATCAAGTACTGATCTGCTATTTAGAGTATACGCGCGGGCTGCGAGGATGCTCGCGCCGTAGAATGAGGTGGTGAGAGGAGGTGATGTCATGCGGTTCTGGCATATGTCAGTTGATGGGGCTTTTATGCTTTCGTCTGGAGGGGGATCGCATTCTGTTAGCATTCTGTTAGCAAAAAAAAGCTTGATTTATCCCATCCTCATGCGGTAGAATGACGTTTATTCATGTTAGATTTGATGCGTATAACTGAGCTTCGCTCTACTGCCTTTTATGGACTTCTACTCACGGCTCTCAGTGTCAATGCTCCTGCATTTTCACAGCAGGGCGCGCTCGTCTCACAACAGCATGCAGATGAATTAAGCCAAAAGGATAAAGATATAGGTGATCGCTATCTCACCGCCTATCAATTGTGCGTGAAATCCGAGAAATTAGCCGCCCAGAAAAAATGGCACGAGGCTATCAACCAAGCCCAGCAGGCAGAGCGCATACTCGCAGGAATCGTCCGTGATCACCCACGCTGGAAAAATAATCTCGTCAGTAACAGGCGACAGATTGTAGCGACAAACTTACGCGACTACCGCCAGTCAGTGAAAGACAGCGGCGCACGCAGCCCACGCCAGCCCATCGCGAACAGACCCGAGTACTTCGACCCCGAAGGCACGCGTCAGCTTGAAGGGCGCGTGAATCTAGACCGCACCCCCGATATTAATTCAGGCACGATCGCGAATAGCAGGCAGATGTACAATGAACTGATGCGCACGCGCGAAGAGCTACGCCGCATGGTCGTCGCCTACAAGGATCTGCGTACGAAGCAGACCGAGATGCAGAAGAAGCTTATATCCGCAGAGCTGAACCGCGATCAGTATCATAAAGAACTCACGGAGCTCAAAAAGAGCATGACTGCCGAGCGAAGCGCGAGCAATGAAGTCGTCGCGGCTCTGAATAAGCAGCTCAAGGAACTGGAAGAAAAACACCAGCGCGAACAGATAGCCCGCCAAGAAGCGCAGAAGCAGGTCGAAGAGCTCAATACACAGCTCGCTGACCTACAGCATGAGCATGACAGGGTGAATCAAGAACACGCGAAACTACTAGCGGAAAATGCCCAGCTGAAGGAAATCGTCGAGCTCAATAGCCCAGAGAAGATCAAGGCTCTGCTCGACCAGAACATCACGCTGAGTGCCCAGCTGAAAGAAGCCGAGGCACGCGTCGAAGAGCTCAGCGGACAGGTCTCTGCCCACGGCGATGAGTCCAGCGTCCTCCTCAGCCAGCTGGAGCAGGCACGCGGTGAGACACAGCGTCTCCGCGACGAGATGGCACGCATCTACGATGAGAATCTTGGCTACCGCCGCCGCATTTCGGAGCTCACAGACAGCAATGCCCAGCTGGAAAAGAGCCTGTCGGAGTTCGACGGTCAGGCCACCGCAGACCCAGCCCTACAGGAGGAAAATCTCCTGCTGCGAAGCATCGTCGCGAAACAATCAGAAACCTTAGAGACTCAGAAGAAGGCGCAGAAGCTCGTCCTTGATGCCTACCGCCAGATGGTGAATCAGAATCCCCAGCTGCTCGCCACGCTTGAGCAGATAGACTCCGAGCAGAGCCTGAATCTCACCGAGCTGGAAAGCTCCCTGATCAAGGCCGTGGAGTCCAGCCAGCACGCGGCTGATGATCAGGCCAGTGCCGAAAGCGTCGCTGCTATTCGCAGCGGACTAGAAGTAGAAGCACTCGCCACAGGCGCGCAGAAGGCCTTTGCCGCGCAGCGTTACACAGCAGCAGAGCAGCTGTACCGCACACTAGTCGATGCGCACCCCGACCATCTCGCGGGGCTGATTAATCTCGGCTCTATCCTCTTGTATCGCAACAAGCATGAAGAAGCCATCGAGTTCCTTCATCGCGCGAGCCGCCTCGCCCCCGAACAGGCGACGAGTTACGAACTCGCAGGCACAGCCTACTACCTCTTAGATCAGCTGGATGCCGCCGCTGAGCAGTTCAGACTCGCCCTAGAGCGCGACCCTGCGAATGCTGATAATTTCTTCTACCTAGCGAACATAGAGATCATCCATGGGAATGCGAATCAGGCGCTGAAGTACCTCGCCGCTGCCGTGAAGCTCAATCCTGAACTCGGAGATGCCCATTATAACATGGCGCGCATCTACATCGACCTCGGGAAGATGGCAGATGCCTCCCGAGCGTACGACCGCGCCATTCATCATGGGGCGAGCCCTGACCTCGATCTGGAAAACTTCCTGCGCGAACGCCCCGAGAGCCTTGGCGTGCCGGGTGAAGACCTCATCGCCGCTGTCGATCCAGAAGAGCAGGCACTCAGCCACCAGAAGGAGCAGACGCAAGAAGGAGAGGGCGAAGCCGTCGCTGCCGTTAAGATATCAGACACGGGAGATGCGGCAGGTGCGGTAGACACACCAAACGCGACTGCGAAAGCCAGCCTTGAGATACTGGTCAATGAGCCGAATCTCAGCGTAGAAGAAGTACATGCGCGCATCGCTATCGACATCGCCGCTGCACCCACACCATCCCCTGCTAGTGGCAGACTCGCGCTGGAGCAAGACCAGTTCCGCTCGAAGCAAGTGAGCTTTAATGGGCAGAACATCATGCTGCGAGTGAAGCCACAGTTCTCCCAGCGACTTCGCAGCCGAGGTGGACCCTTGCCAGAAGCCTCACTGTAGGACGCCGCGGCAGACAGCGAGGGGATTTTACGGCGTGGCTCACTAAATGAAGCACTGTGATGATACATCGGTGATGCAAAACCCAAGCGCGACACCTAAATGGATTCTTAAGGTCCACTGACCTTAAGCAGGATGCAAGGACGGCGTCCTTGCTGGGAGTGTGAGGGCAAAGCCCTCGCGGAAAAGCTGTGCTCGAAGAGCACGGCCGCGTCAGTTTCCTCATAGCGTGAAATCATACGCGCCCGTGGGGCAAACCCAGCATGGTATCTGCACCTGAAACTGACGCTCGGATCACCGCGCGCGATAGCGCGACTCTTGTCTTGCGTAGCAAACGCGATAGCGTAGAACCACGGTGTACACTGCGGCGCGCTTCGCGTAGGCGACGGCAGAGAGGAGCTGCCCTGCGGGCAGAGGATAGGGGGGACGTCAGTGATGGTGCTGACGCGATGCTGTGACTTCCACGCGGGCTTTTCTAAATGCTCTTTTCCTCACTGACGTTGCCGTGGCTGTGCCTCGGCTTTGCTTTGGGGGCTAGCCCCCACACCCCCAGTGGGACGCCGTCCCACACCCTGCCAGAGGAGCTGAGCCCCTCTGGACTCCCGCTCTAGGTGTCAGTCCATTATGGGTGGCTATGGTATGTGTCTGCCAGTCGGTCGAAACGGCATTCCTGCGCGTTAGCATTAAATGGATTCTTAGCTCGCGCATCCCATGGTGCATTCCGTATGTTATACAGCATTATGCCACGCTTTGCGCCTTTATTTTCTTGCTAGGGTAGGTTTGCTTTGCTAGTCTAACTGGGTATGACAAAGCAATCCATGCTATTACTTAGCTTAATGCCCATGCTCCATCTCGCCCCCTTGCAGGCGGAGCTACCTACCGATTCTCCCGCCCTCGCGCTGAATGTCACCAGCGAGGAATCCCCCCTTCTCATGCGTGAGTTCTACCCACGCTGGTCTGCCATGGATGTCTCTACCGCCGAGGCGACACTCAAGCCCCTGATGACCGCCGCTGAGGCAAAGATCGCCACCCTCACGGCACTCAAGCCCGAGCAGATGACCTACGCAAACACCTTTGGCGTCATGGAATGCCTGAATGATGACATGAATAATGCCTTCCTCTCCGTTTATAACCTCAGCATCGTCGCCGACAGCCCCGAGGTACGAGAGTCACTGGAAGCTATCAGTCTGCTCAGCGATCAGTTCACGACAAAGGTCATCGCGAATGAAGCCCTGTGGAGTGCGATTAAGACTGCCGCTTCCCAACCATGGGCGAGCCAGCTCGACCCAGAACGCGCCCGCTATGTCAAGCAGACACTCGATAGCTTCCGCGATAGCGGCGCGGATCTCAGCCCAGAAAAGAAGGAACAACTCGCTAAGGTACGCGAAGAACTCTCCCTGCTCTCCATCGAGTTCGGGAAGAACGTCCTCGACTCTTCTAACGCGTGGGAACATGTCATCACCGACCCAGCCCAGCTCGAAGGCATGAGCGACAACTGGATGCAGAGTGCTGCTGCTGCCGCCCTCGCGAAAGGCTATGGTACGAAGGAAAAGCCCCAGTGGCTCATCACACTCGTCTACTCCAGCTACGGTCCTGTCATGAGCGACTGCGCCGTCGAAGCCACACGTGAGATCTGCTGGCGCGGCACCGAGTCCATCGGACGCATGAAGGGGCATGAGAACGAGCCTATCGTGCAGAGAATTGTCGCCCTGCGCCACGAACTCGCGCAGCTCCTCGGCTTCCAGCACTACGCCGACCTCACCACCGCGCGCCGCATGGCTGAGACAGGTGACAAGGCTCTCGCCTTTGTCGATGATCTCACGAAGAAAGCCGAGTCAGCCTTCGCGAAGGAAAATCAGCACCTCCTCGACTTCATCAGCGAGCGCACAGGGAAGAAAGTAGAAGCCATGAACCCATGGGACGCGCGCTACTACGCGAATGAACTCTCCCAGCTGGAAAATAGCTTCGACATCGAGACCCTGCGCCCCTACTTCGGCGCGAACAAGATGATCATGGGCATGCTCGACGTGTACTCCGAGCTCCTCTCGCTCACCTTCAAGGAGGTAGAAACAGTCTACATCACTGACAAGACACAGAAGGCGAAAGATAATCAAGTCGAAGTCTGGGATGAAGAAGTACGCCTCTTCGAGATCTATGACACAAAGACAGGCAAGATGCTAGGCGCGTTCTACATAGACATCTACCCTCGCAGTGTGAAGCGCGAAGGCGCGTGGTTCTTACCTCTGCGCGCTGGCGATTCTGGGCGCAATGGCAGCCCCGCGAAGCCCCACCTCGGCGCGCTCTGCGGCAGCTTCACAGGCCCCATAGATGGGAAAGAAGCACAGTTCTCGCACTATGAAGTGAAAGTCCTTTTCCATGAATTCGGACATGCCCTTCACGGACTACTCGGCGACACCACGCTGCGCGTCCACACAGGACTGAACGTGGCATGGGACTTCGTCGAGATGCCAAGCCAGCTCTTTGAATACTGGTCATGGGAGTCTAGCTTCCTGAAAAAGAATGCTGTACACCATGAAACGGGCGAAGTAATCAGTGATGAACTCATCGCAAAACTGCGCCAGAGCAAGCATTACCGCCCTGCAAACGCCACCATGGGGCAGCTCGGTGTTGCGAAACTCGACCTAGAGATGCACATGAACTACGACAAGCATTTCAAGGGACGCACACTCGACGAAGCCACATATGAGCTGCTCAAGAACATGAGCCCTCGCTACACGGAACTACGTTCCAGCATCATGCATGATCTCACACACTGCATGAGCGGTGGATACGGAGCGGGCTACTACTCCTATAAGTGGGCAGAAGTACTCTGCGCGGATGCCTTCACACGCTTCATGAAAGAAGGCGTGAATAACAAGGAGACAGGCGCAGACCTAAGAGCTACCATCCTGAGTCAGGGAGATAGCAAGCCTGCGAATGATCTGTACAAGGAGTTCATGGGACGCGAGCCGGACAGTGATGCGCTCCTCATCGAGCAGGGACTGCTACCAGCGAAGCCGTAACATACACAAACTTCAGACTAACACTGATTTCAAAAAAATACTGCTGGAAAACCCATGCCCGACACCTAAATGGATTCTTAAGTTCCACTGCCCGCAGGGCAGCTCTTCTCTTCCGTGGCAAACGCGACAGCGAAGAAACGAGATCTCCATAAAAACACAGCCGTGGTCATTCCGATCACGGCTGTTTATCATGAAACCATCGTCGCAGATCTTCACACATCGCACTATTCTGTGTCACCATACCAGATGACAAAACAAAACTCAAAAAATGGAAAAAAACGACACTGCTTTGAAACTGCGCGTCTTAGGTGTAAATATACCCTAATCCAGAAACCTTAAAACAAAAAAAAATGAAAAAAAATGAAATTCATATTGACAAATTCGGTGATTGTTTTATAATTGCCGTGCTTCTATGTCTCGTCATGAGACCTAATGAATACACGCTTCTGTAGCTCAGGGGTAGAGCGCATCCTTGGTAAGGATGAGGTCGCGGGTTCAATTCCCGCCAGAAGCTTAAGAGATTCATTAATTTAGCAGTCCCAATATAGAAAAAACAAATATGGCCAAAGAATCATTCCAGCGCACCAAGCCCCACGTGAACGTGGGTACGATCGGTCACGTTGACCACGGCAAAACCTCCCTTACTGCTGCAATCACTAAGGTGCTTGCTGAAAAGGGTCAGGCTGAGTTCAAAGCATACGACCAGATCGACGGCGCACCCGAAGAACGTGAGCGTGGTATTACTATCTCCACAGCACACGTTGAATACGAAACAGACAACCGCCACTATGCACACGTTGACTGCCCAGGTCACGCCGACTATGTGAAGAACATGATCACAGGTGCTGCTCAGATGGACGGTGCTATCCTTGTTTGCTCCGCAGCTGACGGTCCTATGCCTCAGACACGTGAGCACATCCTCCTTGCTCGTCAGGTAGGCGTTCCTTACGTTGTTGTTTACATGAACAAGATGGACCTTGCTGATCCTGAACTTGCTGAGCTCGTCGAGATGGAAATCCGCGAACTCCTTTCCTCCTACGACTTCCCAGGTGATGACCTTCCTATCGTGAAGGGTTCTGCTGTGAAGGCTCTCGAAGGCGACGCAGAAGCAGTAGCTTCCATCGCTGAACTTATGGATGCAGTTGATAACTACGTTCCAACTCCAGAGCGCCCAGTCGACATGCCGTTCCTTATGCCAATCGAAGACGTGTTCTCCATCTCTGGCCGTGGTACAGTTGCTACAGGTCGTATCGAGCGCGGTATCATCCGCAAGATGGAAGAAGTTGAAATCGTTGGTATCCGTGACACCGTTAAGACATCCGTCACAGACATCGAAATGTTCCGCAAGCTCCTTGACGAAGCTAACGCAGGTGAAAACGTAGGTGTTCTCCTCCGTGGTATTAAGAAGGAAGACATCGTTCGTGGTCAGGTTATCGCCAAGCCAGGTTCCGTTCAGCCTCACACGAAGTTCGAAGCTGCTGTATACGTCCTTACAAAGGAAGAAGGCGGCCGTCACACTCCATTCTTCGACAACTACCGTCCTCAGTTCTACTTCCGTACAACGGACGTGACAGGTAGCGTCACACTTCCAGAAGGCACAGAAATGGTCATGCCTGGTGATAACATCACCGTGACTGTTGAGCTCATCACTCCAGTTGCTATGGAAGAAGGTATGCGCTTCGCTATCCGCGAAGGTGGTCGTACCGTCGGTGCAGGTAAGGTTGCTTCTATCGTAGCCTAATCCACACATTTTTCAAAAACAAAAATCGGGCTGCTATTCAATCTGAATGAAGCCTTGGTCATGGGGGATGTCTCCCAGTGTAAACGAAGAGGCATCCCCTGAAGGACCAGAAAAGGAGTAAGGTAAATACGGATTTAGCTCAGTTGGTAGAGCAGCGGTCTCCAAAACCGCGTGTCGGGAGTTCGAGTCTCTCAATCCGTGCCACCTGCTTCTTTTTTTTCTCCCCTCATAGTTCACACAAGTTATTCACGATATGTTTCGCAAATTATCAGTTTTCATCTCCAACACTAAGGGGGAACTCAAGAAGTGCTCATGGCCTTGGGAAAGTGACCCAAAGGTAAAAGGCTTCAAAAAATATCGTGAACTCTCCAGCTCCACCATCGTGGTGCTTATTGCTATGCTACTGCTCGGAGCTTATGTCGCCACGGCTGACTTCATTCTGTCCACAGTCATTCGCTGGACGATCTCCCAGTTCTCCTGATTCTTCACGCTTCGCTAAGAATCGCCCCCACTTTCCCTCCACTCTACGTCAAGCATCTCACTAGACGCCATTTTTTTCTCACTATGTCACGCCCTTACGAACGCAAGACAAGCGCTGGTCGCATCATCCCCGAAGGTAAAGATCAATGGTACGTACTCCACGTACTTTCTAATAAAGAGCGCCGCGCTGTAGATAGTCTCAACCGCCTCTTTAAAGAAGACGAAGAAATGGGTGCCCTGCTTCACAGTGCACCTCTCGTCCCTACAGAAAAAGTAGAAGACGTGCGCAATGGTAAGAAGTATATCATCGACCGCAAGCTCTATCCTGGCTACGTCTACCTGAACTTCGAACTCCGCCGCCTCGATGGCAGCCTGAACAATGACGCTTGGTACAAAATCCAAGCCGTCGACGGCGTGATTAGCTTCGCCTGCGGCCGCAGCAAAGAACCCCTTCCTATGTCCGCTAAGGATGTATCTGACCTCATGAGTGAGATCGATCGTCGCAGCGGTGCCGCCCGTCCTAAGATCGCATTCAATGTGAAGGACGAAGTAATGGTACTCGACGGTGCATTCCAAGGCCAGCGCGGCTTTGTCGAAGAAATCGATTCTGAGCGCGGTAAGCTGCGCGTCGGTGTGATGATCTTCGGCCGTGCGACCCCAGTCGAGCTCGATTACTCACAGGTACAGCTCGTCCCAGAAGATGAGCGCGGCGCAGAAAACGCCTAACACACACAGGCGCTCACTAGAAACAAATCCCGCTGAGCGGCGTCTCGGAGAAATCTTCCCCACGATGTCCTCAGCACAAATAATAAATAACCATGGCAAAAGAAGTAGTTAAAATCATCAAATTGCAGATCCAAGCTGGTGCCGCGAATCCATCGCCCCCAGTAGGTCCTGCACTTGGTCAAGCTGGTGTTAACATCATGGGCTTCTGTAAGGAGTTCAACGCTAAGACTCAGAAGCAGGCTGGCGATGTTCTTCCTGTAGTGATCACAGTTTACAAGGACAAGTCCTTCGACTTCATCACAAAGCAGCCCCCCGCATCCAACCTCCTCAAGAAGGCAGCAGGTCTCAAGTCGGGTT
>CAYJJD010000017.1:0-45993 GCA_964370425.1 uncultured Akkermansia sp.
GTGATCGAGGCGACAAGTACCTTTTCATTAGGCCAGATACCTGCGGCTTCCATCATATCCTGAGGGATTTCTATACTGCCTTCGTAGGCGGTGTCACCACGTGTTACCATGGCGCGGTGAATCTTTGATTTAAGCTGGGAAACAAACATAGACATGAAGCTTCAAGTCGAGCGGCAAATATGAAACTACGAAATGACCAAAAGGTCAAGCAAAATCATTACTTTAGCCTCCACTTTTGGCGACTATTCTTCCTGTATCGCGATGACCGCCCAGCGAGCAGCCTGTAACTTCTGTGCGCTTTTGCGCTGTATGTCAGCCTTCGGAGTGGAGATGGCTAGCATTTTTTTTGCAGTTGATTATTTTTTCTAAAAGAGAATTTCTCTGTATGTTGAGTAGCTGTCGTAAGAAACAGGGTCTAAATTATGAGTAATTTTCATCTGAAAACAATCATGCGCCAGCGCAAGAGAAAGCTCTTCGCACTGACGCACAGGGCGGCTCAAAATGGCTTAGTTCTTTTTCACATGCAATTGATTGCGGCGTATTTCTTCTAAGAAATACCCCATCGCCTGCCTCTTCACCTTAGGCGCGACTGTCAGGTGGTTCATGAAAGGTGAGCCCACGATAAGGGGCAGCCAGATGACATCAAGTGCAGCCTGATGACTAGCAAGGCTGTGAACTTCCTGCCCGTTCTTCATGTAAAACAACGATGCGTCGAAGTCCGACGTCTTCCATATAGGAATGGTCATGAGCGAGAGTCCCGATATGAAGTTCTTCATCTGCCGCTCCGAGTCAGTATCGCCCGACATCACAATCTTCAAATGATAATGCTCAGAGGAGGCATGCTGCGGCTCGGCGTAGTGGACAAAGGTAAATAAGCCACTGGATTCGAATTCCTTCCTAAAACTGACGATGAAGTCTTCTTTCGTCGGCACTAGCGCGATTTCATCCCCTTTCAAATTAAGTTTATTAATGAGCTCGACAGAAAATGTGATGCCAAATGAAGCCTGCGGCGTAGCACTGGGCGTGAATTCAGCGTGAGGACCTGAACCTGTGGAGAACGTGATGCAGCTGGGTAAGAGCGCGAGTGAGAGCGCGACAGAGAGGAGTTTTTTCATATCCGCGATTCAGTATACCACTATTTTTCTAGTATTCAATAAGAAAATGTGATAGATTACTGCTATAGAAACGCATTAATACTAACTCAATTAAAAGATATTTAATATGTTAAGATATATACCTACTTTAGCCCTTCCTCTGTTATTTCTCTCTTGCACAAACTCACGTAATCTGGATGTGTATTACAACGCGGCTCCCATCTCTCCCAGCTCTTATAAGAAGCTCCCCGAGGGGCAGACTGCCAGCATCATCGAGACTTACGACCCTGTCGCTCGGCTGAATGCTTACAAGAAGCAGGGCTATGTCGTCATCGGTATCTTGAATGTCGAGGGGGAGCGCATCGCTCAGGGTGAGATTCGTGATCTGGCAGCAGAGAAGGGAGCTTCTGCCGTCATCTTCGCCTCCAAGCGCACAGGGTCTATAGAGAAGTCTTACGTCGTCCCTGTGTACGATACGGCTTATGTCAGCACATCGGGCACTGTCAGCGGCACAGGCTACAACAGCGGTTCTTATAGATACAGTGGCAATAGCACGATCTCCATGACGAGCTGGGAGTCGAGATACTATACGGTCGGCTCTTACGATATGCTCTACCTCTTCCTAGCCCCAAAAGTTAAATGATCAATAATCAGCCGCCATCCCTGCATGAGGATGACGGCTGTGGTCTGTACTGAGTTCCTCCGCAGTTAAGACTCCTCCTCCGCAGCGACGAGGCTGTCGTCTGGATGCTCCGTGTATTCGCCACGCAGCTGCTGGGCGCGTAGCTTCTGTGCGCGGCGCTGATTCACCCATTTTTGAAGCTCACTGCGACGGAAGAAGCAGCGCTTCCTCGCACCCCTGCCATCGACGATGACGCGTACGACGAGCACGGGTAGCTGACCTGCCCTCACGGCACGCTGGATGGTGCTGTGTCCCACCTCGGCGATGCTAGCAGCTTCACCTATACTGAGGTAGCGCTGCGCATCAGCTCTGCTGCATAGTGTAGGCAGACGCTGCTTCGCGAGTCGCTCCACCGACTTCTTGTTCCAATAGATGAGTGGAGTGCCGCTGCGACGGCTCACCCACTGGAAGCGCACCTTGCTCTTACTGAGCAGGGCGCGCGTCGCGGTGAGCCCATTTCCCAAGATGACTGCCGCTTCCTTTGTCGTGATACCCCAGCTGGGAGGTGACGTAAAAGGGCTACCAGTCTCTTCGCTATAGCCAGGACGCAGCGTGATCTCCTCTTTCGGATAGACTACACCGGGTATGTCGTAGAATCGCTTCCCTGCCACACCGCGTAAGGTGCGCTGATGATTATTTGCTTCGAGCATAAGATAGGTTTCATCATTCTCTTCTTTATCATTCTGCATGGCAGACACTCACATGCATATAGGAGCTCAAACACAGTACTACTAAATAACAAATCTTTCACTTAATCAATAATTTATTATTCTGCGCGCATAATCGCATCACCTCCCTACCGCTAGAAGTTCATTTAGCATAAGCCCCTAAAGAATCAGAGAAATATGATAAAGTCGGGTCATATGTCTCACAAATATTTCATCCTAACATTCTTACAATCGGTTAGTACTATGCGCCTTTCAGGGTATGCTGGGGGATGCACACTCGCGGTCATGACACATAAAAAAAGCACCCCCCGAGAAGCGTAATGCTCTTGGGGGGTGCGAAAAATTCAGAAGAAGTTTCCTTATTCGACGATGCCGAGTGGCTTCGTGGTCTTCCAGTCACCGCGTGTGAAATCAGGGAACATCTGTGGCATGCCGCCTGTAGCGACTGACTTCTCGGTGAGCTCGGCGCATGCGCACCAGTAAGCACCTTCGTAGACGTTCTGATCCATAGGCTGACCTGTGCGGAAGCACTCGATAGCGCGGTAGAGCATGAGGTAGTCCATACCACCATGACCGCCCATCTTCGTGGCGATTTCACCAGCGCGCTTGAACAGAGGATGCTCGTACTTCTCGTAGATAGCTTCGAGGTCACCACCCTGTATCCACTTGTGGTAGTCACCATCACCGAGCTGCTCACCTGCGACGCGGGTGGGGTAGCCTGTCAGTGTGCCGAGCGTACCCTGGATGAGGTTGTGACGGCTGTAAGGACGTGGGGATGTCTCGTCCCACTGGAGCATGATGGTGCGACCGAGTGTGGTCTTGATGATGGAGGTGTTAATATCACCGCATTCATACGCAAGCTTGTTCCACTTGTGATCAGCTGGCCATGTCTTCTCGGCAAATGCCTTGCGACCGAGGGCTGGGCTGGAGTAGGACACGAGGCGACCGAAGTTGTCCTCGCCGCGACCGAGGTTCATGTACTGTGCGACAGGACCGAGTCCGTGTGTAGGATAGACGTTACCATTACGCTTCGAGTAATGGTAGGTACGCCATGAGCCTGTGTGACGGCCATGCTCGTCCTTCATCTCGTAGCGGAGGTCATGGATGTAAGCCGCTTCACCATGGAGGAGCTCACCGATAGCGCCCTTGCGCACCATGTTGAGGAAGAGGAGTTCTTCGCGGCCGTAGTTACAGTTTTCCAGCTGCATGCAGACCTTCTGAGTCTTTTCGCTCGTGTCGACGATTTCCCAGAGTTCCTTGATGGAGACAGCCATAGGCACTTCCACCAGCGCGTGTGCGCCGTAAAGCATCACGTCACAGGTGACGCGAGCATGCCATTCCCAGCTGGGAGCGACGAGGACGACATCAGGCTTCACTTCCTTGAGGAACTTGATGTAGGTCGTCTCATCACCGTAGTATACCTTAGCTTCCTTGCCAGATGACTTCAGGACGCGATCACCAGCGGCCTTAGCCACATCTTCGTGAATATCACACACACCGACCACTTCGGCACCAGGAACATTCAGCATCAGGTTCATCATGGAGCTACCACGACGACCGAGACCGATGAAGCCCATGCGGACTGTCTCCAGCTTAGGCGCGCAGAAGTCACCCATGTACTTAGAACCAGCGGGACGTGAAGGATATGTCTCCAGCGGTCCAAATGGATAAGGAGCCTTAGGAGTGTACTCGTTACCAGCACCCAGAGAATTAGGGATAACAAGACCAGAGGCCGTGCTAGCCATGAATGGACTAGCGGCGAGAGCGCCCGTGAATAGACCGAGCTGCTGTAAGAATCGACGACGTGAAGTGGGGTTGTTCATGTGAATAACAAATTTTGTTCGTAGACTTCACTATAGCAAATCCCCCCCGCCATGTAAAACTTTTTTTCCAGAGCGGTTCTTATGATGACTCTAATTTATCATAGGATAACCTGACGCATCACCCTCACACGCCCTTCTTACTATCCCATAATTCGAGATGCAGTCTATCGCCGAATCGCACACCCTGCTCTATACATAACTCGGCGACACTTAGTCTCGCTTCGCGTATCTCGTCACGCGTGCGGGCGCAGGGCATAAGGATGATGCGATGCTTCGGTAACCCTAAACTGGCGATGTGTTGCCAATCTGTGGGCTGCTGCACCACAAACTTGAACCACGCGTTCGGCAGCGCAGTAAACGCAGTCAGTATCTCCGCATTCAGCGAGCCTTCCTGCCCCGCATGGGGCAGCTTCGGTGACACATTCCACTGCGTCACGCGCTGCTGTAGAAAGTCACTCGGACTCACTGTACCGTTCGTCTCTATTTCGACGCTATAATCGGGCAGAGCGCGCAGCAGCTCAGCTATGCCCTCCTGCTGGAGCAGGGGCTCTCCACCTGTGATGACGAGCTGCGTGCAGGGGAAGCAGCGAATCCTCTCCACGAGCTCTGCCGTCGTCAGCTCCATGCCCCCCCCCCATGAATACGCGGTATCGCACCACGTGCAGCGCAGATTACACCCTGCTAGACGGATAAAAATGGCAGGTGTGCCGAGACTCGCCCCCTCGCCTTGGAGGGAGTAGAAGAGCTCGGGGGCAGATTTTAAGCGTGCAATCTTCATATCACTGTAGTAAATTCTCAAGTAACATGAGCGTTATTACCAAAAGAGGAGACGAAGGTCAAACTGATTTAATGTTTGGCAAGAGATTATCTAAGTCAGCCCCCCGACTCGAAGCCTACGGCACCGTCGATGAGCTTAACAGCTGCCTCGGTGTCGCACGCGCCGCAGGCGTGAAGCAGGACAGTGAAAACATCATCGACAGCGTGCAAGAAAGACTCATCGGACTCATGGGAGAGCTCGCCACCTTGGAAGAGGATCTCCCCCGCTACGACGAGCGTGGCTACGCGCGTCTGAAAGATGAGGATGTCAGCTGGATAGAAAACACGGCGAAGACTCTGGAGGCAGAAGAAAATATCAAGTTCAAAGGCTGGGCACGGCCAGGGAAAGACGCGTCACTGGGCGCGGCCATGCTGGATATGGCACGAGCCACATGCAGACGCGCGGAGCGACGCATGGCGCAGCTGCGAGAAGACGGTGAACTGAGCAATGGCGCGAGCAGCCTGTTCATCAACCGACTTTCGGATCTGCTCTGGATTCTTGCGAGAAGAGAAAGCGTGTAGGGCAAAATCCGAAGCGGTTAATGTAGCAAGCTGTCCGTCAGGAGGTCGAGAGAGTTTACAGGGACTTCTCGACCTCTTCCAGCATCGCGGTGAATGCCGTTATTCCCCCTCCGACTAGATACCAGACCTGCGAATCGAGTGCGATGATACCGCCGTTTTTTGCCGCCTTTGTGCGACTAATCAGAGGGTTTTTTGCGAAGTTCTCCAGCGTAGCTCCTCGCCCTATCGCTGCGGCACGATCCAGCACGAAGATGATGTCTGGATTCGCAATCGCGATGTACTCATAATTCACGCGCTTGCCATGGGTACTAACTTCGATAGGTTCTCCCGCTTGCTCATAGCCGAGTACACCGTACACCATGCCGAAGCGGCTGCCCTTGCCGTAGGCGGAGACTTTCCCATCATTGGCGAGGATGAATAGGGCTTTCTTCCCGCTGCTGCTTACTCCTGCCTTGATCTTGCTAATCAGCGCGTCCATCGCGGCGAGGTGGGTGGCGCATTCTGCTTCCTTGCCGAAGATCGTTCCCACCGTATTGATGTTCTTCTTGATCTCGTCGATGGAATCACGTGCGGTCGAGTCTGCGAGGATGACGGGGGCTATTTTTGCGAGTTCATCGTAATAGTTCGCCTGTCGCATGGAGATGAAGATGGCATCTGGCTTAAACGAGCTGATGGTTTCCAGATTAAACTCCTTTAAGGAGCCCTTGCAAAATTAGCAGCTTCGGATTTTGCTTGCAGTTTGGATGATAATTTGCGGCGTTTGGGCGCGCATAGCGAGCTATGTAAGCCCAAAAAGCTGTAAATTCTCGCCAAAATGCGGCAAAAGGCGTGCTGTTTCGCTCATTTTAGAGACTAGCTTTCTACTCGGACTAATTTTGCAAGGTCCCCTTTAAGGAGCCCAGATCGGGGTAGCGAGCGTCCTTGTAGCGTGAGAGGTAGGCGGGCAGGGTCTGCTTCGAAAGGGCGACTTCGGCTTCGATACCGAGGGTCTGTATGGTGTCGAGTGCCGCGTAGTCGAGTACGACGATGCGCTTCGGATTTTTAGGTACATCTACGGTGCCCTTCATATGCGTGATGCTGACGGTCTCGGCATGCAGGCTGCCGACGAGTGTCATGATGAGGCAGAGGAGGAGGGCGAGTGCGTGTTGTGTGCGTGATTTCATGATATGATTTTTATAGTGGGGACTTCTAATTTCTCGCGAGGCGAGATTTTGAGATGATTTTCGAGATGTATTTTTCACGAATTGATGGCTCAGAGTGTCCTCTGAGACGAAAATTCGGGGCAAATCCAGCCGAAAAGCACTTAAAAGATGCCTCGTGAGCTGAGTTTTCTCATTAGCTTATTTAGAATGACGAGAATTTAGAAATCCCTTAGTATATTTATAGAAAAAACCCCACCGCTAGATTGTCCAGTGGTGGGGTATAAAAGTCATGGTGCTGTGATGATTACTTCAGACCTTCAGCGATCTGCTTAATCATGGTCTTCATCGATTCGATGCCAGAGCCTGTGATGTACCACAGGGCTGGGTCGAGCATGACGACCTTACCATTCTTGACTGCTTTCGTGGTCTTCACGAGTGGGTTAGAGAGGAGCTTGCTGGAGCCAGCCTGCTCGCCTATCGCCTTGCTGCGGTCGAGGATGTAGATGATGTCAGGGTTCTTGACCGCGATGTATTCGTAGTTCACGAGCTGACCGTACTTGTCTGGCTGGATGCTAGGATCGGACTGTCCGACGCCCATGGAGTCGAAGGGCAGGGAGGCGAAGCGGCTCTTCGAACCAAACACGCTGATTTTTCCGTCGTTCACCATGATGAACAGGGCTTTTCTGCCGCTCTTCGCAGCTGTTTCTGTCGCAGCGGCGAGGGAGGCATCGAGCTCAGCGAGTGCCTTCGCGGCTTCTGCTTCCTTTCCGAAGATCTTGCCCATCACCTCGATGTTCTTCTTCGCTTCGGCCATCTGGTCTTTTGCCATGCGGTCGACGACGTAGACAGGAGCGATCTTGGAAAGTTCTTCGTAGTGGTCGCTCTGGCGTGTGGAGATGATGATGAGTTCAGGCTTGAAGGCGTTCACGGTTTCGAGGTTGAACTCCTTCATCGAGCCGAGGTCGAGGTACTTCTCGTCACGGTACTGAGCGAGGTAGTCTGGCATGAGCTTCTTGGGCAGTGCCATCTCGGCTTCTGCACCGAGGCTCATCATGTTGTCGAGCACGGAGAAGTCGAGTACGACGATTCTCTTCGGGTTCTTCGGGATGTCCACCGATCCGTGGAGGTGGGTCGCAGGGATGGTCTCTGCAGCTTGGGCTGTCATGCTGCCGCCGAGGGCGAGCAGCGCGATACCGACGTATGTAGCTATTTTATTCATGTGTTTATTGGTGTTTGTTGTTTCTGTTGTTTTATATGTAGTAGATACAGAGTTTTTTCCCGTTGAAGCTCTCGATGCTGATGTCGATGTCGTAGATATCCTTGATGACTTCGGGGGTGATGATGTCGTCGACCGTGCCATGGTGGCAGAGTACGCCATGCTTCAGCGCGACGATGTAGTCGGCGTAGAAGGAGACGAAGTTGATGTCATGGATGACGATGTAGATGGTCTTTTTCTTCTCTTCGACGAGGGTCTTGAGCAGCTTCATGACGCGCGCGGAGCGGCTCATGTCGAGGTTGTTCAGCGGCTCGTCGAGGAAGATGTACTTCGTGTCCTGCGCGATGGCCATGGCGATGTAGGCGATCTGTCGCTCTCCGCCTGAGAGCTCGTCGAGGTAGCGGTCTTTCAGCGCGTCGATGCCGGTGTAGTCTATGGCTTCGCGCACGATGCGGTGATCTTCTTCGTCCAGTCTACCGCCCGAGTGGGGGAAGCGTCCGAAGCGCACGAGCTCTTCGACGGTGAGGCGCGCTGGGGTGTGGAGGCTCTGGCCGAGTATGGTGAGGGTCTTTGCGAGTTCCTTATTGTCCCACTGCTTGAGCTCTTTCTCGTCTATGATGATGAGGCCTTCGCTTGCGGGCAGGAGGCGGCTGATGATGTTGAGCACGGTGCTTTTACCTGCTCCATTACTGCCGATGAAGGCGACGACCTGCTCGGTGGGGAGGCTGAGCGTGATGTCCTGTAGCACGGCAGCGTTGTGGTACTGCTTGCTGATGTTTTTTAAATCGATCATATTCTTTTTATCTTGAGTATCATGATGATGAATACAGCTCCGCCCGCGAGGTTGATGATGACGCTGAGGGGGACGGTGAAGTTCAGCAGTCGCTCCGTGATGAGCATGCCAGCGAGCAGCATGACCAGCCCGACGAGTATGGTACCAGGCACGAGGACGTGATGGCGGTACGTGGGGAAGAGAAGGCGTGCTAAGCTCACGATGAGGATGCCGAGGAAGGTAATAGGCCCGACCATGACGGTGGACGCTGCCGTGAGCACGGAGATGGCGAGCAGGGATTTTAATACGAGGCCTTGGTAGTTCACGCCGAGGGTGATGGCGTTCGCGCGTCCAAGGGAGAGCACGTCAAACTTCTTGAGATCCCAGTAGATCCACAGGGACGCGGCGGCGACGAGTGCCCATGAGATGCCCAGCAGCTTCACGTTCACGCGGTTGAAGCTGGCGAACATGCGGCCTTCCAGCATGGCAAACTCATTCGGGTCGATGAGCACCTGCATAAAGCTGGCTAAGCCGTCGAAGGCGATGCCGAACACGATGCCGATGAGCACGATGTAGTAGATACTATGCTTAATGCCTCGGAACATGAGCACAAAGATGCCCCCCGACGCGATGATCATCAGCACGAGTGTCGCGATGAACTGCGTCGTGCTGTCCATGAGGACGAGCTCCGCTGCGCCCCAGAAGTAGATGACGAGGGTCTGGAGGAAGATGTAGAGATGATCCAGCCCCATGATGCTGGGGGTGAGGATGTGATTCGTCGTCACGGTCTGGAAGATGACGGAGGAGAGCCCGACGGCGACGCTCACGAGCGCGATGGCGGCGATGATCTTCAGGCGGCGTGGGATGTTATAGTCCCATGTCTCGTCGGTGACTCCGTGGAAGAGGTAGAAAAGCAGCAGGGTGAGCCCGACGACTCCTAGGAGGGCAAAGATCGCGGTGAAGGCTTTTTTCTTGCCTGCATTGTTTTGTACGGCTTCAAGCATAGCTTCGTTTGTTGAATAGCATGAGGAGGAAGATGACGCTGCCCACGACGCTGAGTATCACGCCGACGGGGATTTCATAGGGCAGGATGAGGAGGCGGCCTGCGAGGTCGCAGACGAGTACGAGCATCGCTCCTAGCCACGCGGTGTCGAAGAGGGTGTTCTTCACGGAGTCGCCGCGCAGCATGCTCACGAGGTTCGGCACGATGAGCCCGATGAAGGGGATGTGCCCGACGGCGACGATGCTGGTGGCGGAGATGATGGCGACGATGACGAGTCCGATGCGCACGATGTTCGCGTGGTTCAGCCCGAGCGTGACGGTGATGCCTCTGCCCATGCCCGCGATGGTGAAGCGGTCGGCGTAGAGGTACGCGAGTATCATGAAGGGCACGCTGTTGTAGAGCAGCTCATAGTTCCCCTCGATGACGAGGGCGAAGCTGCCTTGCAGCCATGAGGAGACGTTCTGCACGACATCGTAATCGTAGGCGAGGTAGGAGGCGATGGAGCTCACGAGTGCGCCGAGCATGATGCCGACGAGGGGGATGATGATGATGCTCTTCGTCGAGACCTTGTTAATGATATACAGGAAGAGCCCTGTGCCGAGCAGCGACACGATGAATGCAGCACTGATGCGCAGCAGGGGGCTCGCGTCGGGCAGGAAGAGGATGGCGATCATGATGCCCAGCTTGCTCCATTCCATCGTGCCTGCCGTCGTCGGGGAGACGAAGCGATTACACGTGATGCACTGCATGATGAGGCCTGCGATGGCGAGGCTGCTGCCCGCGATGAGGATGCTCAGGAGGCGTGGCACTCGGCTCACCATGAGGATCTCATGGTACATGGATTCCGTGTCGAGGGCTTCTTCCAGCGGGATGTCAAAGACCCCGACAAAGAGAGAGTAGGTACCTATCCCGAGCAGTAAGAGCCACTGGATGATACGTAGTATGAGGAGATTCATCGTCGTTAGAAGTCTGTATTACTTTACCTCGTGCATGGTGATGCACTCCATTTCAATAAGCCATGTAGGACGGCACACTGGGGCGTGTACGATGACCTTCGGCACATGGGGGAAGCGCGCTTCGAACAGCTCCACGATGAGTTCATAGTCGCCTATGTCGCGCAGGTAAATGATCATCTGCATGCTGTCGTCTATCGTCGCACCTGCTTCGGCGAGCAGGGCTTCGACATTCTGCCACATGCGCTGGCACTGCGCTTGTATGTCGCCGACGTGGACGACTGCGCCCTTGTTGTCGATGCTGGCTGTGCCCGAGATGAAGCTCACGATGCGATCGCTGTAGTGAATGGCTGTCCCGCGCTCGAAGCGCACGCCGTAGTCATGCGTGGGGTCGAGGTAGTCGGGCGCGTAGAGGAATTGTACGTTCTCAGTGGGGATTGCCGCGATGGAGTAGGTGTCGAGGTGGACGAGCTCGCGATGGTCGCGGCTCCTGCCCTGTATGCCTGTGCTGCTGATGAAGTGATCCCCAGGGATGAGGCCTTTCTCATCGAAGTGGACGTTACGCCCAGTGACGACTCCCGCGTAGTTCACGTCAACGTTCTGGACGAAGATCCATGTGCGCACGGCGTGGGCGTAGAGGCTCGCGCCCTGAGCTTCGAGCATGGCGCTGTAGTCTTCGAAGAGGGCGAGGCACTGCTCGTGCGAGTTCCCCTCCTGCTTGCGTGCTGAGCCTGTCCAGATGTGGCGCAGATCTCCCTGCTGGCTGCTGCATGTATTGCTCGCGGCATCGTAGTGCCAGCCCTTCTCGGCTCCACTCTGGAGGTAACACCAGATCGAGAGCTTACTGCCGTCGAGTGGGGGCTGCTCGATGAGGGAGAGCGCACCTGCTTGCTCGCCCATGGCGGCGCGTACCTGTGCTTCTTGATTCGCGGCATCGCTCATGAAGACGCGTGTGAAGACGACAGCGACCTCGGGGTGGTCGGCTTTAAACTCTTCAAAGGCGGCAGCCAGCGTGCTGAGCTGCTGCTCGAACTTCACGCGCGTGTCGGTGACATGGAGCTGTATCATCCAGTCGCGGAGGCTGGAGTTCTCCGTGAAGAACTCAGAGCATTCTACTCGGCATGCGTCGTAGGCGGGCGAGCCTGTGATGATGGATTGTGTTAAAGGCATAGGTGGGGGAGTGGGGGTCTTTGCGGATAGGAATTAAAGCGATTTCAAGAACTCGATGAGGTCGGCTCTGTCTTCGGCGGAAAGATTACGGAAGCACTCGCGGGCGAACTCAGACTCACCGAAGTGCCACAGGATGGCTTCTTCGAAGTCGCGGGCACGCAAGTCGTGGAACATGTCCGTGTGGTCTGCCGCCTTCTTCATGAGTCCGCGTCCCCAGAGCGGTGGGGTTCTGTACGTGCGCACCATGCCACGGTTCTCTTCACCCATGTCGTGCATGAGTAGATCGGTGTAGGGGCGGATGACCTGATTCGCGTACGCAGGCATCTCTGGGTAATCGCCTGTCTTCCACTCGGGCTTGTGGCAGCTAGCACAGCCTATGTCATTGAATAGGCGCTGACCATTCTGCACCTCGGGTTTGTCGAGATTACGTGCGGCGGGCACGGCCAAGCCACGGTGCCATATCATGAAGTTGTCGAAGTCGGACTTCGTCATTTCGACGGGCTGCTGCTCCGCTTCGAGCTGGCTCACGTCGAAGCCGAGTTCGCGCTGCTTGTCTATCCATTCCTTGGTCACGTAGAGCTGGCGATGGCCTTCGCGGTTGATGCCTTGGGTGTTCCACAGACCGTTCGACCCTGGTCCATTCTGGAGTGTCGCGCGGGTGCAGTGCCATGTGAAGCGTCCGAGGCGTTCCTGACCTCCGAGGTGTGCTTCCTTGATCCATGGGCCATGGATGCCCTTCACAGGCCCCGAGGTGGACTGCTGTCTCTCGTACTCCGCAAGGATAGCCGAGTCTGGGATGGCATCGAGGAGACCTGTGCCGTAGATGCCTATGGTGGACTCGATGGAGACGCGGTAGTCGTCAGGGAGAGGGAGGAGGGGATTAATGACATCGGCGGTCGGGTAGATGAGGCTGCCTTCCGTCTTCTTCCCATGGTTGTACGGTGTGCCGTCGGGGTACTTGTTACCGTACTTGTCCTTGTACTCATGCCATGTGATGTCGATGCCTTCGACGTAGGGCTTGAACGGAGGGATGGCCTTCGTCTGGAGCATGGCGGTGTAGCCCTTCACGGGTGTGCCGTCGGGATTGTGAATGAAGGCGATGTAGCCATTGCCATATTCTTCATTAAAGTTATCGGTGCGGCGACCGCGTCCGTAGCCAGGGTGGCAGGCGACGCAGGAGCTCTTGATGTAGGCAGGGCCGAGGCCGCCAAAGGGCACATCGGGGTCGGTGACGTAGATGCCTTCAAAGATGGCCTCGCCGAGCAGGAACTCATCTTCCAGATCCGCGTCAACGATGGCGGGGGTAGGCTGCTCAAAGGCCTTTGTCGTGCGGATGAATACCGTGCCTGTCTCACCTCCGAGGTAGTAGGCAGGGCCAGGTTTTCCGTCTTCCGTTTTCAGCGCAGGGGGGGTGAGGTCGATGTCATTGTTCACGTGGCAGACGATGCAGCTCTCCGTGATGTACTCGGGCTTAATCTGATCAAAAGTAATATTTTCAACTGTCGCGCCTTCTTTCAGCGCGGCCGTAGGGATGAGGGGGTGGGCTTCATTCTGCTCTCCCGAGGCGGAGGCGGGGGTGAAGAATGCCTGTGCTGCCCCTACGCGTTTCTCCTGCTCAGGAGTCGCCGCAACGAGGGAATCGTGCTCAAGATAATAATACGAAAACAAGCCAGTAATGGCTAGAATACTGACTGTACTGAGGGCGACTTTCGGAGCTAAGCTCATAGTTATGATGATGATACGATGATATTTGGGGTGGGCTTTTTAAGCCCTTACACCGCTGTGAGTTCATCGAGGTCTCACAGCGGTGCTTATAACTCAATTAATTATAATGAGTAGGCTAAGGTTTACTTAGTTACCAGGATGCCTTGAGCCTTGCCCATGTTTGTGTTGAGTTCTTCGCAAGCCGCGATTACGTCGGCGAAGAGCTTCTTCTCACCAAGGCTCTTGGCAAGAGGTGCCTTGAAGGCGTCCATGCAGGCGTACACCTTTTTGAAGGAAGCCTTGATGGCCTTGTCAACTGCTGGATCTTTAGCAGCGACGAGTGGGCTGAGGCAGTTGTAAGCCTTCTCCACGCTGATCACGTTGTCACGTGTATCAATGAGGGAGGTGTGGCTGTACCAGGATTCGAACAGTTTTGCGTCCTGTGCTTCGAATGGTTCGCCGAACTTAGGTCCTGCGAGTTCGGTCACGATATCAGAGCAGCCAGTGAAGATTTCTTCGATCGCGTCTGCTTGGGAGTCGTAGCGGCTACCCTGTGTGCCTGCGCCCTTGAGCTCAGCCGCGTATGCGCCGTCCTTTTCGATTTCAGCAGCGGCGAGTACAGCAGCCTTGTCAGCGGAGAGGCTTTCTGCGCCTGCCCAGAGAGCTTCGAGCTGGATAGCGTCTTCTGCGATCACGCGGGCGACGGCTGCGAGGTAGATGAGCTCAGCCTTGGTCATGTCCTTTGCCTTACGAGCCTGACCGTCGCGGAACAGGAGGTATTCTGCTGCGTGGTAGCCACGGAGAGCTGCACCGAGGTAGTCACGCACGTAACCGGCATCTACTTCGATCTTACCTTCAGCGATGACAGCGAGAATGGCGTCTAGCTGCACCTGATCGAGTGGCCAAGAGTCGAGTGAAGGGTCGAGGTTTGCGTACTCAGCAGGACCGAAGAGGAAGGATTCGCTCTGTTCCCATGGTGTACGTGCCTTCGTGTAAGCAGCGATTGCCTTAGCGACATTCGCGTCTGTAGGAGAAGCCTGGAGAGCTTCTGTAGCTGCGATGAGCTCCACGCCACCTGCTGCCATCGCCTTGTAAGTAGGCACGACGAATGTGTCGGTGTAGGCGGTGAGAGCCTTCGTTACTGGTGCTGACGTGTCAGCAGCGACGCTTACACCTGCGAGAGCGAGTAAGCCTGTTATTGCTAATGTATGTGGTTTCATAAAAAGTGAAGTGAATGCGATATTCTAAAGTTAGTTAGTCTGAACTAAATGTATAAGCAGAGACTAGCATGACGCAGAAATTAGTCAAGTCTAATTTTTCACTCTTTTTTATATAATGATTCTAAAACACTTAGTTATTCGCTCATGTTTATTCTGAAAAATACCGCACATACATGAGCGATACATGAGCGAACGCTGCAAATTATTGACAATGTAGTTATCTTTTGCTAAGCTTACGTGATCATCAGCCTGTTTATTTTTCTTATGAAAACACGACTCATCACCTGGGCTTTCCTTCTAAGCAGCTTCTCATCACACGCACAAACAGCGACGACAGAAGCCTCCCCTCGCCTCTACTGGACGATTCCCTCCACGCTAGATCGCACGATCGCGCTGAATCTGCGCCTCGATCTCATCAGCTCCATCAGTCTGCACACCTACCTGCTCAATGGCAGAATCCCCATCACAGAAATGCTCGTGCGCACGACCGACGGCCATATCGTCAGCCTGTACACCATACGTGATGACAAGGTGAAATCCAGCGACAAAAGCACGCGCGACTATATCAGAGAGTTCATCAAGAACGCGAAGACGCACTGCGACGGCATTTACATCTCCAAACACTACCCCGGTGAATCCACGCGCGGGGTAGTTGAAATCTACATCGAGAGCAAATCCAAACTCTGGGAGATACATGACTTACTTAATGAAGCCATGATAGAGAAGAAAAACCTCATCACAGACCTCTAATACCTCATCATGAACACCTCTATACTCCTCCCGCTTGTCGCCTTCTCCTCCCTCACGTCCAGCGTCTACGCTCAGCCCGCGGGGAACTCCATGGCAGCGCCTCCCTACTGGGAGGCTAGCTACTCTGATCCAGAGAAAGGCATGATCTACCTACGAATTGATCAGATCGTCTCGGTGAGCCTGCACAACTACATGCTCGATGGGAAAATCCCCATCAGCGAACTCACCATCGACACGACGGGGAATCACAGCATCAGAATCTACTGCCCGTTCATTAAGATGCCTAACCAGAAAAGTATCAAAATCAATGATAAACTCCCTCCTGTCGGTAAGCAGTTCCCACAGGAAACACTCAGCCACAGCATCGAATACTACGTGGATGACCAAGACACACTGATGGCACTCTACGCCTCGCTCGTGCGGGCGACGAAGTACTTCAAGACGCAAAAAGTCATCATCGATGAAATCGAGCGCGAGGATGAAGAATGAGTTTAAAACTCGTGACTGTGAATAAATTTGCATTGACAAGTAACGCAGAATTCACTAAAATCTCGCACCCGCTAAAGCTGCCTTTCATCAACAAGGAAGGGCTGCGGGCTAAAAGGCAGCTCCTTTCGCAGAACCATCCTTCCTGACACAAGGAGGATAAATACATAAAATACAATGATCAACGAACTCATTACTAAGATGGTGGAAGCAGGCGTACACTTCGGTCACCAGACCCGCAAGTGGCACCCAAACATGAAGAAGTACATTCTCACACAGAAGAATGGCATCCACATCATCAACCTCGAGGAAACTGAAAAGTGCCTGAACAAGGCTACAGCATTCCTTTCCGATCTCGCTGCAAAGAACAAGAAGATCCTCTTCGTCGGCTGCAAGCGTCAGGCACAAGAAGCTGTCAAGGACGCAGCAGAAGCTACAGGTCAGTTCTACGTGAACCACCGCTGGCTCGGTGGCATGCTCACAAACATGAGCACCATCAAGAAGAGCATCGCTCGCCTCGACTGGCTCGAAAACATCGAAAAGCAGCCTGAGTTCAAGTCCATGTCCAAGAAGGAACTCGCCGCACTCTCCCGTGAGTGTGACAAGCTCAAGCGCAACCTTCAGGGTATCCGCAACATGGGTGGCACACCAGACGTCATGGTCGCCATCGGTGCTGACCACGAAGACATCGCTATCCGCGAAGCTCACATCCTCGGCGTACCAGTCATCGTCCTCACCGACACGACTGCAAACCCAGACTCCGTAGAGTTCCCCATCCCTGGCAATGACGACGCCGTGCGTTCCATCCGCCTCATCCTCTCCGAAATGGTCGACGCCATCAACAAGGCAAAGCCATAATTCGCATCACCCCACACTTTTAACATAGAGAATAATACCATGGCTGAAATTACGGCACAAATGGTCAAGGAGCTTCGCATGAAGACCGACGCTGGCATGATGGACTGCAAGAAAGCACTCATCGAATGCGACGGAAACATGGAAGAAGCAGTGAAGTTCCTCCGTGAGAAGGGTATCGCTAAGGCAGCAGCCAAGTCTGGTCGCGAAGCTAAGGAAGGTATCATCTCCACACTCGTCGACGACACAGACGGCCTCATCTTCGAAATCAACTGCGAAACAGACTTCTGCTCAAAGGGCGACAAGTTCCGCACACTCGTCGCAGAAGTAGGAGCAGCCCTGAAGGCCTCCTCCGCTACGACACTCGAAGAAGCACAGTCCGCTGCCATCAACGGCACAACGGTCGAATCCTACATCGCTGAACAGTGCGCTGTCATCGGTGAAAACATGAAGCTCAGCAAGTACGGACGTTACACGCTCGCAGGTGCTGGCTCCATCGCTTCCTACATCCACATGGGTGGTAAGGTAGGTGTCCTCCTCCTCCTCGGCGCTGACAAGGCAGAAACCGTCTCCGCAGACGCATTCCAGACCCTCAGCAAGGACCTCACCCTTCACATCGCCGCCTGCGCTCCTAAGAGCGTCGACTCCTCCTCCCTCGACGCAGCATTCGTCGCAGAAGAGCAGGAAATCGCGAAGGCACAGCTCATCGCTGAAGGCAAGCCTGAAGCCCTCCTCGACAAGATCCTCCCTGGTAAGCTCAACGCTCTCTACAAGCAGAGCTGCCTGCTCAATCAGGACTTCGTCAAGGATCCAAGCACCTCTGTTGAAAAGCTCGTTGCAGCGATCAGCAAGCAAATCGGTGGCGACATCAAGGTAGAAGGCTTCTTCCGCTTCCAACTCGGAGCGTAAGATCCCGCTACAACACACAGTTCAAAAAAGCCCGTGCGCAAGTGCGGGCTTTTTTCTGGCACTACGCGCAAGGTTATAAAATACAAGTGTTCCACGTGAAACACATTTTACCACGATGATGACCCCGTTTAAAAAACTCTCGCTCGCCCCCATGCAAGACGTGACCGACCTCGCCTTCATGCGCGTGCTCACGCGACTTGGCTCGCTGCCTGACTACTTCATCACCGCCTACTTCCGCAGCACGCCCACGACATGCGCCTTCGTCGAGCAGAACCTACGCTGCCTCACGGAAAACGACACAGGAGTCCCCATCTGGGCACAGATCGCGGGGAACGACCCCGTCGCCATCGTGCGCGACATGAAAATGCTACAGAAATACCCCATCGCTGGCATTAACCTGAACGCTGGCTGCCCCTCAGCCCTCGTGAACCGCAACCACGCGGGAGCAGGACTTCTGCGCGAGCTAGACCTCTTCCGCCGCATCGGCCGCGCCATGCGAGAAGCAGCACCAGTAGGGCAGTTCAGCATCAAGTGCCGATTAGGCTGGAGCGATGCGGATGCGGAGTTCCCATCCATACTAGAAGAACTACGACTGGCACAGCCTGATGAGATACTCATCCATGCGCGCACGAGACAGCAGCTCTACCGCGGAGAAGCACAGCGGCAGTACGTCACGGAAGCTGTAGAAGCCGTCGCGTGCTGGGAACACCCCTGCCCTGTCATTGGGAACGGAGACATACTCAGTATAGAAGATGCGCAGAGGTGGAAAGAAGAAACAGGAGTTGCAGGACTGATGATAGGACGAGGAGCGGTGAGGAACCCCTATATCTTCCGAGAACTACGAGGAGGGGAGAAAGCCACGGAAAGCGAGATGCGCGAATACTACGGACAGCTAATCGAAGAGACGGGACGCATCTTGAATAACTATAACGAGCGCGGGCACTGTAACCGCATGAAGAAGTACCTGAACTACATTTACCCGAACTTGGGCGTGCCTGAACTGGAGCACCAGCTACGCCGATGCACTAGCCTAGCAGACATGCGCCGATTGCTCAGCTGCTAATTTTGCAAGCTTTCCAAAAGTCGGGTAGCTCCTTATTTATCACTAGCCCAATCGGGGTTGCTCGCCCTCTTCGTACAATGAGCCTTGCTATCCCGTCGCTTATCCCCCACGAGGTATCGTGGGGGGCTCTGGTCTCAAATTGGCATGCAATTTGTCCTTCAGCTCTTTCCAGTCCTCATCATCCTGCTTCGCATGATCGTTCAGGAGGTCTCCTTCACTTTCTTCGTCACAATCTACTCTCGTAGCTTGTGCTTCATCGCGGCTCATTGGGGATTTTCACCCCTGCGACTACGCCATGACTGGCGTAGCAGAAAAAACCCTTGAAGCATTTAAACTTCAAGGGTTTTTATTTCCTCCGGCGGTTGGGGTCGAACCAACGACCTAATGATTAACAGTCATCCGCTCTACCGCTGAGCTACGCCGGATTTTCTTTTTGGTCTTGCACCTCAGTGGGTGCAGAGAAATAGTAACGTATTTTTGTTGGCATTGCAAGATCTTTTTCGCTTTTTCTGCTTTTTTTTTGTTTTTTCATCTTTTTGGCTTCTTTTCTGGTCTTTTTTTGGGTCTCGGCATGTCTTTTCTGGGGATTTTTGTGTCAATGTGATCTCCTGTCTTGCTAGTTGAGCTCACTTGGACTAGACTAGAGGTGGCATTCGTGCCGTTTTTTCAATTTTATGAACGCACTCACTATTCATTTTCGTCTTTTCGGGATTCAAACGACCATCCAGCCCATGGCTTGGCTCATTCTCGCGCTGTTGGGAGGTGCTTTTTCGCTCAATTCTGCGGAGAACTTACCCTATGTGCTCATTTTTGTAGTGGCGGGGATGATATGTATACTCTTCCATGAGTTCGGACATGCCCTGACGGCGAGAAGGCTCGCAGGTGCTTACCCCGAAATCGTGATCGCGGGGTTCGCAGGCTATGCGACTCATGCGGGCGCGCGCTTCACGCGCTGGTCTTATTTTTCGACTGTCGCGGCAGGACCTGCTTTCGGCTTAATTCCCGCGCTCATCACGGTGCTTGTGCTGACGGGGATGTCTGGAACATTCCTAGGGACACTGGAGTACTTCTGGGCTATGCTGTGCCTGCGCTTTACTTCCTATGATCCCGCGGTGATGGAGTCGGTGAATAATTACTTGTCTGTCATATTCGCGAGGCAGGAGTCGCTGAACTTCCTCGTCTTGGATCTGTTCAATCAGTTGTTTTTCATCAGCACAGTGTGGACGGTGTTTAATCTCGTGCCTATCTATCCGCTCGATGGTAATAAGATGCTAGGCTCGCTGCTGAATAGTGATTATATCGCGTCGGGCGTGGGGGTCGTGCTGACGGTGCCTCTGTTTATCTGGGCTATGCAGGCACAGCTCTACTTCACGGTCTTCATCGTGCTGATTCTCGGCTATTCGAATTATCAGTTCTACATGGCTCTACGCCGTATGCGTCGATAGGGCGTAGGGGAGGCTTTCGCGCTTTTCTGCGCTGCTTGCGGGGTGTTTACAGTGCGCTCGCTGCTGCGGGGACGAGGTGGATGTCGTAGCCGAAGATGTCTGTAAAGAGGTCTGATTTCTGCCTCAATGCGAGGTTTTCTATGCTCAGATCATGTACGTCTGGTACGATGAGTTCTATAAGTCTCGGGTGCATGCGTACGGTGAATTCCCGTATGCGTGAGGCATGTGAGCTTTCCATCGCATCGGCGATGCGTAGCAGGGAGGCGAGTTTTTGCACGCGTAGTCTGTCTTTTTCTTCCATTTCTGCGTAGAGTCGCAGTCGTGTCGATGGTGCGCCATGTCGGTGGTAGCGCGCGAGCAGGGCGACGATTTCTACATCGACTTGTGAGAGTCCGAAGTGTTCGGAGTTCAGGATGATGTACTGGCTGTGGTGGTGGTGGCTCTTCGGGCTAATGGCTGTGCCTACTTCATGGAGGATGGCGGCGACGTGGAGGAGGAGCCTGTCGTGCGAGCGTAAGTGGTGCAGGTCTGCGAGCTGGTCAAAGAGCTGCCCGCAGAGCTGCGCTACTTGCTCTCCATGCACTCCGCTGACGAGGTAGCGCGAGGCGAGGAGGGTGGAGAAGTGGATGACTTCTTTCGCAAGGGCGCGGTTCTGCTTCAGGCTAGGCATGAGGGTGCGTAGGTAGCTGAAGTCGGCGTTCTCAGCGTAGATCACGACTTCTTGCGCGTCGAGATGCTGGGCAAAGCGTCTGTAGAAGATTAGTGTGGGTAGGAAGCTGCGTACGCTGGCGTAGCTGAGTTTGTAGCGTTCTACTCGCTGGTTGAGCGGTAGGCTGGTGATCTCGGCTATGTAGCTTTCTAGTCTGTCTTTCACGCAGTTCTCCCCGCTACAGTCGAGGCCGTGGATGCGCTGGAACTCAGGGGTGAGGATGAGCAGGGTGTCGGGCTTTTCTTCGAAGCGTCTGTAGTAGTCGTAGCCTACTTGCTCGATGACGCCGCGTAGGTGGTCATGGATGAGGCTGCTCTCGTCTTGGGAGTAAGCGCAGTCGGCGACTCCTATGGCTTCTGCCGCGCGGGATGAGCCCATGCGGTAGCAGGCGTAGAAGTTGATTCGCTTGCCGTGGAAGGCCATGACGCGTGTGTTCCCATGCCCGACGTGGAGTAGCAGCACGCGCTTTTCTTTGAGCTCCTTGTTTTTGTTGATGATTTTTCGCGCTTGTAGGTAGAGTAGTCGCGTGGTTTCGCCGTCGTCCATGACTTGCAGGCGTAGGCCAGTGGCGATGTTCAGGCGGTTGACAAGGGTGTCTAGGTTTTCTAGGTCTCGGAAGATGTTGGAAGCACGTAGCTGGATGTCGAGTGGACCTGCGAGTTTGTACTCTTCGAGCAGTCGGCTGTAGCCGCCGATGATGCGGACGCAGTGATCCATGGTCTCGCGGCGGATGATATTTGTCGAGAAGATTTCGTGAGCGAAGTCCAGCGGCTGGGTCAGCCCGTCAAGCAGGCGAGGCTTTCCCTCGCCATGCTTCGCCGTGATGATCATCGAAACGGAGTGTGCTGAGAGGAAGATGACAGCTTGCATCTCCAGATCGCTGGGATCGGTGATTTCCATGGCTTCACTGGGGGCTGAGTTGTCCATGTGGGAACCTTGCAAAATTAGTCCGAGCAGAATGGGAATCTCGAAAATGAGTGAAACAGCACGAGGAGAATGTGGATCTCAAGGTCTCCATGTGGGTTTACATGAGCTTGAGGATGATTTTCCCCCCGCGGAATTCTTGCTGGGCGTGGGTGACGGCTTCGACGATGTCGTCAAGATCGTACACGCGGTCGACGGCCTGCTCGAGCTTGCCTTCTGCCATGGCATCTAGGAGGCTGGCGTAGGCGGTCTCTGCTTCTTCGCGCGTGGCGCGCTTCAGCCACTGGGTACACCAGAGGCCTTTTAGGGTGATGTCCTTGAAGATGAGCCAGCCATTGGGCACTTTGATACTTTTCTTACTCATTGCGCCGAAGGTGACCATGGTGCCTTGTGGGGCGAGCATGTCCATGAGGCGCAGGGCGCTGTCGCCGCCGACGCAGTTCGATGCGAGCACGGGGCGAGCACCACCCAGCTGGGGCAGGACTGACTTCACCATGTCGGTGTCATCTTCACCGACGACGATGTCCGCGCCTAGTGCGATGAGTTCATCCCGCAGGAGGTCGGGGCGGCGGACGATGTTCACCGTATGCACACCCATGGCTTTCGCGAGCTGGATGACGCAGCGACCGACTCCTGAGTTCGCGGCATTCTGGACGATCCAGTCACCGGGCTTTAGCTGGACAAACTGGGTGAGCGCAAGGTAGGCGGTGAGTGGGTTCACCTTCAGCATGGCTGCCTGCATCGGGTCGACATCCTTGCGTATCTTCAGGAATACTGAGGCGGGTGCTGTGATGTAATGAGCCCATGCGCCTATGCCTTCTAGCAGGATGACCATGTCGCCTATTTCTAAGCTAGGATCTGCGCTCTCGTGGACGAATCCTACGCCTTCGAGTCCTGCGGAGGAGTCAGGGAGCAGGGGCTTCACGCCGTAGACTCCCTGCACGAAGTTGATATCAGCGGGGTTAATCGGTGCGTAGACCATGCGCACGCGAACCTCGCCTTCCGCGGGTGTCTGGGTGGGGCGCTGCTTCACGGATAAGACCTGCTCGGGCTGACCGAGCTCGGAGAATGATGCGTATTTTGGATCGTTCATGATGAAAAAGAATACACGAAAGGGTGGGCAGAATCAAGCTGAAAATCAGTCAGCAGCGCGGCAATAATCTGACTGTTATTTCTAGTGCTTCTCTTTTACTTTTTCATCTCCGATTCACCTCAAGATTCACCTCTGATGAAAAAAAACTTGGGATCACTCCCATTGTTTGCTATGATGAAAAGCGAAGTGACGAGCGACACTAAGTGAGCATGAGTTCTACACAAGCTATGAAGAAGAATATTATCATTATCGGCGGAGGTCCCGCTGGCTTGACCGCCGCTTATGAGCTCGCAAAGAATAGCCAAGACTATGAGATTACGCTACTGGAGCGGGAAGATCAGCTCGGTGGCATCTCTCGTACTCTGAACTTCGAGGGGAATCGCATGGATATAGGCGGGCATCGCTTCTTCTCGAAGTCTTCCATCGTCATGAACTGGTGGAAGGATCTCATCCCGCTTCAGGGTGCTCCCGCGTCTGATGATATCAAGAGACATCGTGATGTGCCTCTGGCCGAGCATGGTCCTGACCCCGAGATGGAGGATCGCACGATGCTTGTCCGTCAGCGTCTCTCTCGTATTCTCTTTTTAAGGAAATTCTTTCATTATCCCGTGTCCTTGAGCTCTGATACGCTGCTGAATCTCGGAGCTGTGCGGGTGGTAAAAATGGGGATTGGCTACCTTAAGTCACTCATCCATAAGCGCGAAGAAAAAACGCTGGAGGATTTCTTCATTAATAGATTTGGTAAAGAGCTCTACCAGACCTTCTTCCGCGACTACACGGAAAAGGTCTGGGGTGTCCCCTGTCACCAGATAGGGGCAGACTGGGGGGCGCAGCGCGTGAAGGGGCTCTCAGTCGCGAAGGTGCTCGCGCATGCCGCAGGGAAGTTTATCTTCTGGAAAAAGAAGGACAAGCAGGCTGGTGAGACATCCCTCATCGAGGAGTTCTGGTACCCGAAGCTAGGTCCTGGCCAGCTCTGGGAAAGCGTCGGTAGCGATGCCGAGAAGATGGGGGTTACAATCAAATTGCAGCATGACCTGATCGGCATAGACTTGCAGGATGGGGCTGTCGCTCGCGTCACGGTGCGCGATCTCCAGACAGGCGAAGAGTCGCAGATGCGCGCGGATTACCTTATTTCTTCCACATGTGTGCAGGAGCTCATCGCAAAAATCCCAACTCAGGTACCTGCTGACGTGCGCAGGGTCGCAGAAGGGCTCGTGTACAGAGACTTCATGACGGTCGGCGTCTTGCTCGATAAGCTAAAACTCAAGAGCAAGCATATGAACATGAGCGTAGGAGCTGACGGCATCGTGCCAGATAACTGGATCTACGTACAAGAGCCCGATGTGAAGGTGGGGCGACTGCAAATATTTAACAACTGGAGTCCCTACCTCGTATCGGATTCTGACAAGGTGTGGATAGGGATGGAGTACTTTGTCAACGAAGGCGATGAGTACTGGAGTATGCCTGATGAAGACTTCTGCCGCTTCGCTGAAAACGAGCTTGTGAAACTAGACATCATCGACAAGGAAGACGTCATTAAGGCAAAAGTCTATCACATACCAAAGGCCTACCCCGCCTACTTCGGAACCTACGATCAGTTCTCCACCATACGTGAGTGGACAGATCGCATCGAGAACCTCTTCCTCATCGGGCGCAACGGCATGCACCGCTACAACAATATGGACCACTCGATGCTTTCTGCCATGGCGGCCGTCGAGTGCATCATCCAGGGCGACACCAGCAAGGAAAAGCTGTGGTCGATCAATGCGGAAAAGCAATACCACGAGTCGAAATAATACGATCAGAATGTGAATCTAGAAGCGTTCTCATCGGCGCGCCTGAATGGATTTAGGTATTTTGCATCCCACCAGAGGAGCTGAGCCCCTCTGGACTCCCGCTCTAGGTGTCGGCATATTGTGTCAGCGAAGAAGCGTGACCTCACGCGGCAGCGATCTGCAAAATATCTTATCTAATAATTTCGCTAACTGTTCTTGATACAGAAGCAGACGCGCCGTGTCCCTAGGCATAAAATGGGATATACATCCGCATTTCTGAGCACGGACTAACAAAATACGCGAAAGAAACAAAGTGGCGCATGAGAAAGGTTTACCCTTTACAGATACGATTTTTCTGATATACTCTCTCGCGCATGAATACAGAAATTCTTCAACTGGCTGCTCAAGAAGCCCGCGGACTCGCAATTGATGCAATTTACGAAAAGTCCTCCGGTCATATGGGTCTTCCTCTTGGTTGTGCCGAGCTCGGAGCTGTCCTTTTTGGCTCCCTCCTCAACATCAATCCCAGCGAACCTCGCTGGCTTAATCGCGACCGCTTCATCCTGTCTGGCGGTCACGGTTCTATGTTTCTGTATTCGTGGCTGCATCTAAGCGGTTTTGACATCAGCCTTGATGACATCAAGAGCTTCCGCGCCCAAGGCTCGAACACACCAGGTCACCCTGAGTTCAAGTGCAGCCCCGGTGTCGAGTGCACCACAGGTCCGCTCGGACAGGGGATCGCAAACTCCGTCGGCTTCGCCATTTCTGCGAAGCACGCCGCTGCTCGTTTTAATACAGAAGAGCACGAAATCTTCACCCAGAACATCTACTGCCTCGCAGGTGATGGCTGCATGCAAGAGGGCATCGCTCGCGAAGCCGCTGCCATCGCGGGTGTTTCGAAGCTTGATAACCTCGTTCTTATCTATGATGCGAATGGCATCACCCTCGACGCTCCTCTGGAGCGCACCCAGACAGAAGACACCGAGGCTCTGTACCGCGCCATGGGATGGGACACAGTCACCATAGACGGTAACGACATGCTCGCTGTGGAGAAGGCTCTTCGCATCGCCACGCTGGAAAAGAATGGCCGCCCAAAACTCATCATCGCGAAGACAGTCATCGCGAAGGGTGTCCCCGGCTTCGAAGGCACGACAAAGGGTCACGGCGAAGGTGGCGCAAAACTCTGGAAAGAAGCCCACGCCGCATGGGGACTTCCAGAGGAACTCTACTACGTCTCCAGCGAGGTACGCCAGTACATGGAAGGGCTCAAGCAGGAGCGCATCGCTCAGTATGATAGCTGGATGACCCTTTTCAACGAATGGCAGGTGAGTAATCCCGATAAGGCCGCAGAGCTCCAGACGGGCTGCACCCTCTCGACAGCGGGGCTTCCTGCTGACATCAGCGACAAGATCATTCCTAAGTTCCCAGGCGACAAGAAGCTCGCGACACGCAGCTCTGGCTCAGTCGTGCAGAACGCTCTGGCGAAGTCCTGCCCTGCCCTGCTGAGCACCAGTGCTGACCTCTTCTCTAGTAACAAGAACTACATCGAAGGTGCTGGCGACTTCAGCGCGGAGAACTACGCAGGCCGCAACTTCTGGTTCGGTGTACGTGAGCACGCCATGGCCGCCATCTGTAACGGCATCGCCTACGACGGGCTCTTCCGCGTGAGTGCGGGCACATTCTGCGTCTTCGTCGACTACATGCGCGCCGCCATCCGCGTCGCCGCACTCGCACACCTCCCTGTCACCTACATCCTCACCCACGACTCTGTCGCAGTCGGTGAAGATGGTCCGACCCACCAGCCTATCGAAACCGTCTCCGGTCTACGCCTCATCCCGAATCTCGATGTCGTGCGCCCCGCTGACGAAGAAGAAACCGCTGGTGCTTGGATGTGCGCGATGCAGCGCACCACTGGCCCTACAGCCCTCATTTTCACACGTCAGGATATCCCCAGCCTCACCACCGTACAGCCGACGCTCAGCGCAGAAGCTCGCCGTGAAGGTACGCTGAAGGGCGCGTACATCGCCCGTCAGGAAAAGACTGATAGCCCAGAGCTCATCATCATCGCTTCTGGATCTGAGCTCATCCTCGCCCTGCAAGCAGCCGAGCAGCTCGGTGATGGCGTACGCGTCGTCTCCATGCCATCTATGTGGAGATTTGAGCGCGAAGACGCAGCTTACCGTGAATCCGTACTGCCAGCAGCCTGCACGCGCCGCATTGCGATAGAAGCAGGACGCGCTGACCTCTGGTTCCGCTATGTGTCAGACGCGCGTGGCATCATCAGCATTGATGAGTTCGGCTTCTCCGCCCCTGGGGATGTCGTGCTGAGTGAAATGGGCATGAACGTGGAAAACATCATCGCCACGGCGAAGTCCCTCTAAGGGAAAGAGAACGCGAGCGACTGCATATAGCAGATTATCCAGTCGCAAGTAGCGTCGAATAGCTTCGAGAGGTTTCCGTCAGGAAACCTCTCTGCGTGTAGTTAGGAATCGAGCCTATGACTATCAGGAGCTGCTAAGTAAATTATGAGGTACTGCGAGCATAATTTGCTTGCTTCCTATGAGGTAACAAATTATAGTAAAGCCATGAAGATCTTACTTTCCTCCTACAGCTTTGGGGCTAATCGTGGTAGCGAAGCAGGCGTAGGCTGGAATGTAGCGAGTCGCCTCGCGCAGCGCGGACATGAGGTATGGGTGCTGACGACTTCAGAGTTCCATGAGCTGAACGCGACCGCGATTCGCGAGCGTGGACTCGAGCAGAAGCTGCACCTCGTCGAGCTCGACTGCGGGCTCAGCGACTTCCCCGTGGCGAAGACCTACAAGCTATGGCAGCAGCGTATAGCAGCTCCCCTGAGCGAGCTCTGCGCGAAGCATGACTTCGACCTGTTCCACCATATCACCTTTAATCAGTACCGCTACCTGCGTGATCTATTCTACTGTGATCTTCCTGCGCTCATCGGCCCTCTAGGCGGTGCAGAAACAGTGCATCCTATCTTCCGTAAGGAACTCCCACGCGCGATGCGTATCAAGGAAATGCTGCGCCCCATCCCCTTCGACGCCATCCCACTGGGAGCGAGACTGCGTCACCGCACAGCACCTGTCATGACTCTGTGCTCGACGCCCCAGACGAGAGAGCGACTCACACGCTACGCCTCTGTCGCCGTGGACGCGATGATTCCCATCATCTCGATAGATGAGTCTGAGATCTGTGCCGAAGTCCCCGAGCGCGCGTCTGCTCCTTACCTCATGTTTGATGGAGGAGGCCGTCCCGAAAAGGGTGCGCTGCTCATGATACGAGCACTAGCCTTGCTCTGGGATCAGGGGCATCGCGTGCCTGTGCATCTCGCAGCGGTCAGTGAGCCTGATAAGCTCAGACTACGCGACTACGCGCGCGCTTACAAGCTTCCCGATGAAGCACTGGAGCTGCTTCCCTTCATGCCACGCCACGAGTTACTCGCACGCATGCGCGGTGCGCATGGCTTCCTGTCAGTAGGATTCCGTGACGCGGGCTGTATGGCCTTACTCGAAGCGATCGCGCTCGGACTCCCCGCTCTCTGCTATGACCATGCGGGGCAGTGGTGGCTACCTGAAGAATACGCCATTAAAATCCCCCTCCCTGACCGCGCCGCTGAGCAGCAGCTCGCGAGCGCCATGGAGGAACTGCTCGAACTCCCAGAGCGAGACGCAGACTGGCACCAGCAGCGCGCCCAGTGGCTACGCGAGACGATGACATGGGACAGACGCATCGACCAGATAGAATATTTTTACAAAGATCTACTTAAGAAATCATGAACGAATCACGCATACTCATCGCAGGAGCAGGACTCTCGGCAGCCGTCCTCGCCCGCCAGCTAGCCGAGGCAGGAGTCGCCTGCCACATCATGGAGAAGGACTCCTTCATCGGTGGCATGTGCTACTCGAAGCGCGATGAAGAGACAGGGGTCGACGTGCATGAGTACGGACCACATATCTTTAATACGAGTAATGAGCGCATCTGGGAATATGTGCAGCGATTCGACCGCTTTCACCCATGGGTGAACCGAGTGAAGGCGAGCAATGAGCGCGGAGTCTTCTCCTTCCCTATTAATCTCCACACGATTAACCAGCTCTTTGACGTGCGCTTAAACCCCGAAGAAGCACGCGCCCTCATCGAGGAGAAACGAGACAAGAGCATCACCGATCCCCAGAATGCCGAAGAAAAGCTCCTGTCCATGGTAGGCACTGACATCTACGAGACCTTCTTTAAAGGCTACACGATCAAGCAATGGGGCATGGAGCCCGCCGACATGCCAGCCGACATCCTCAAGCGCATACCGGTGCGTTTTAACTACGAGGATAACTACTACTTCTCCACCTATCAGGGCTTCCCCATGAGCGGCTACACGCAGTGGATTGCCAACATGCTCGACCACGAGCTCATCACCGTGCAGCTCGGCACAGCCTTCACGCCTGAGATGGCAGACGACTACGAGCATGTGTTCTACTGTGGACCACTGGATGAGTACTTTAACTACTCGGAAGGCGATCTCGGCTACCGCACCGTGACATTCAAGAAGATTCGCGGAGAAGGCGATCTGCAGGGCAGTGGCTGTATCAACTACAGTGACCTATCTGTCCCCTACACGCGCTCCCATGAGCACCGCTACTTCTCCCCATGGGAGACCCATGAGAAGAGCATCATTTTACAGGAGTACAGCCATGAATCCACCCGCAGTGACCATAAGTTCTACCCGAAGCGTACGCCACAGGATATGCTCATCTTTGACAGGTACTATGCACTCGCGGAGAAGGAACTCACCGAGCGGCGCGTCTCCTTCATTGGCAGACTCGCGACATACCGCTACCTCGATATGCAGCAGTGCATCCTCATGTCACTAGAATACGCACAGACCTGGCTCGACTGGAAGCAAGGCGTGCGCCCTGACCTCCCCTGCATGCCTGACACGGTGTAAACAGCGATGAAATTCTATATCGTCACCCCCACGTTTAACAACCTCAACTGGCTGGAAGCCTGCGTACGCTCCGTACGTGATCAGGCAAATGGCAGCCTAACCGTCCATCACCACGTGCAGGACGGCGGATCTAGCGATGGCACACCTGAGTGGTTAGAAACATGGCAGCGGCAGAATGCCGACTGCGTCGACTACCAGTTCAGCTACGAGAGCAAGAGAGACGAAGGCATGTACCACGCGATTAACCTCGCTTGGGAAAAAATGCCTGCCGATGCCGACTACATGGCACATCTCAACAGCGACGAGCAGTACCTCCCAGACGCCCTCGCGGAGATAGCCCCCTACTTCGACAAGCACCCGCACGCCGACGTGCTCCTTGGTACCTACATCATCCTCGACAAAGATCTGGAATACCTGTGCCACCGCCGCCCCGTCGTACCAAAGCTCTGGTCATCGTGGCTGAACTGCGCCTGCATCACGAACTCCAGCTTCTTCCGCGCCTCCAGCTTCCGAGCCCATGAAGTACGCTACAACACGCGCTGGAAATGCGTGGGTGACCTTGTCTTCTACCGCGACCTCATCGCGCAGGGCGCGCGTTTCGCGACCATCCCCGTCGTGAGCTCCACCTTTGTCTGCACAGGAGAGAATCTAGCCTGGACGAAAAAAGCGCATGACGAATGGCTCGCCCTCCACCCCGATGTCCCTTCCCTGAATAGACGCTTCTTCATCCCAGCCTACCGCTGGGTGAACTTCAAGCGACGCGTCGCGGATCTATTCCTCGCGAGCCCGCGAGAGTACGCCTTATACCATGAAGCGGCAGAAGAGCGCAGCACGCATCCTATCCATTCGCCTACGGTACGATGGAATCGCTAGAGGGGACGCATCCCCCCTAAGCGACACATCACTGACCCGCGAGTCGAGAACAGCAACTATTTATTTACCAAATCGCTGGCGTATGAACTTGCGCAGACGGTATGGCTGCATCATCAAGGAGACGAGGAACATGAAGCCCCCGCGTATGTACTTCTTCTCCACGAGCATGTAGCCACCAGTGCGGTAAAAATACTCGGCATAGATAGGATACTTAAAACGCAGAGTCGCCATGATCCCCTGTGAGCGTATCTGCTTCAGGTACTCCTCTATCGTGATAGGTGCGAGTCCTGAGCGGCGACGGCGAAGCCTGTCGGCTACGTACTCATGGTGATGCTTGCAGTAGATGAACTGCGACGTGCAGATGGAATCACCATGGAAGCGGTACTTTGTGAAAAATGCAGGCACAGCCATCACCTCCCAGCCCTTTTCCAAGATCAGATTCCACATCTCCATATCCTCACTAGCGGGCAGTGACGTATCGAAGCGCAGGCCATCACGATGAATCACCTCACCGCGAATACACACCGTCGAGCAGAACATCCCCACTGGCTCCATGCTCGCGCGGTAACGCTGGGAATCCTCCTTAGTGAAGGTGTAAATCTGAGTCCCCTGCCCGAACTCATTGCCATTGGAATCAATGTACTTCACGAAGCCACCCGTGAGACCGCAGTCAGGATTCGCCTCCATGAACTCAATACTCTTCTCGACGCGCTCTGGCAGCGAGACATCATCCGCATCATTGAGAATATAGTAATCAGCAGGAAACTGCTCAAACCCCTCATTACGGCAGCCCGAGCGGCCGAGATTACGCGGATTATTATGAATAATAAGATGATCGTGCGCCTCGACGAGATCCGCTATCTCCTCTTCAAATCCATCTGTCGAGCAGTCATTAAGCACGACAATAGCATCGAGAGGTCGCGTCTGCTCCAGCAGACCGACGACAGCTTCGCGAATATAGCGACGAGTATTATAGCAGGGAATGAGAGCGACGACGCGCTTGTGAGAGTGAGGAGGCATAGATAAGATCCATTATGGCAACATTCTGTGATGTGTCAATGCAATTTGCATTGCTGAACACGAGATATTTTTTTATAATAAGCACCCATGCAGCATGAAACCACCATTCTCGCACTCGCGACACCCTTAGGCACAGGAGCTCTCGCCACCCTTCGCATGAGCGGCGCGCGCGCCCATGAGATATACTCCACCTGCGCAGGGGGCAAGCAGCTAAGCCCACGCATGGCGAGCTACAGCCGCATCTACGACACGCAGGGGCATGTGCTCGATGAAGTCGTCGCCACCTACTTCGCCGCCCCAGCGAGCTTCACAGGCGAAGACGTGGTGGAGATCTCCTGCCATGGTGGAATGCTCGTCGTGCGCCGCCTTATGGAGCGGCTACTCAGCGCAGGCGCGAGCATGGCAGAAGCAGGTGAGTTCTCGCAGCGCGCCTTTGAAAATGGAAAACTCGACCTCACACAGGCTGAGGCCATCATGGACGTCATCGCCGCAGGCTCTGACCTCGCCCTGCGCGCCGCGCAGAACCAACTCGGAGGCGCGATCAGCGGCAGAGTCAGCGAACTCATCGACCAGCTCCTACACATCCTCGCCCATCTGGAAGCCTACATCGACTTCCCCGAAGAAGACATCAGCCCCGAGAGCATGGACAGCCTCTTAAAAGGACTCACCGCCCTACGCCGTGGCATCCAGCAGCTACTCTCGACAGCCGACGAAGGACGACTCCTACGTGAAGGCGTACGCACCGCCATCATCGGCGCGCCGAATGCGGGGAAATCCAGCCTGCTCAACTGCCTACTCGGCTATCAGCGTGCCATCGTCAGTGACATCGCAGGCACGACGCGTGACACTATAGAAGAGCGGGTAAACATAGGAGGACTCAGCCTGCGCCTCATCGACACCGCCGGCATACACGAGAGTAGTGATGTCATCGAGCGTGCAGGCATGGAACGCTCCCATCAGGCACGGAAGGAAGCCGACCTCGTGCTCCACGTCATCGACGGCAGCATGCCTGCCACGACGCTCGCCGAGCTACCAGCCTCGCGTGCAGCCCATATACACATCATTAATAAATGCGACGAAGCTCTTCACCCCGACTGGGAGCACAGCCATAAAGAAGAAGATACCATCCACTTCTCCTGCCGCACAGAAGAGGGGCGCACGGAGCTCGAAGCACGCATCACCGCGCTCTTCCTCCATCAAGAGCGAGAAACAGACAGCTACGCGGCGATCAACCTGCGACACCGAGAAGCCCTCGAACTCGCGGATAAGCACCTGCAAGCAGCAGAAGTGAGCATCACAGCAGAAGACTCACCTGAGTTCAGCTCACTGGAGCTGCGCGACGCGCTAGAAGCACTGGGCAGCATCGCGGGGAAAGTAGACACCGAAGAACTACTCGGAGTAATTTTCAGCCAATTTTGCCTGGGGAAATAAAAGGAGAGAAGGAGAAGCAAAGATACGAAAAAGAGAAGCGAAATAAAGCTCAATAAATCATCTTGTTATGTATCCCTGTGTTCGTCAGGATACCGCCTTTCTACGACCTTTATTCACCGATAAAGTATTGACTAATGTTATCAAACATGCACAATAATCCCAGCACTCTTTGCTACGCCTCTCATTTACCATAATGATTCTTTCCTATTAACTCTTTAATTACAATCTCCGCTAAGATGAAATTATCTATTACTCGATCCTTGCGTCGCGCGCTTTACTCCGCGATGCTTTCTGCTGCGACCTACACTACCAGTATCGCAACTGTCTCACTTTTTGCTGGTCATATAGTGAGCTATAGCCTTCATGCTCAGCAGTCACTTGAGCTTGCAGGCGGTACGCCCGATATGCCCACCGATATCACATGGGCTAATGGCTCAGACGGCTTCACAAATAGTGATACATTAGCCCCTGCCAGCTTTAATTCGGGCGACAACGTGTCATTCGGAGGCTCGACCAACGCCACACTGTCAGAAGCCATCACAGTAGGTGTACTCGAGTTAAGTGATGCTGATACCGACTTGTCTATAGATGGCGATCATAACTTTAGCGCAGGCAGCGTGAATATTAACGGCGGTGATTTAGTGATAGAGAGCAGTGCCACACTCGGTGCGACATCAGGCACAGGCGGCTCACTGACCCTGAATGGCACAAGTCGCTTTAGTGGCAATGTGGACTTCGCGGGCGATATCACCATCGCTAGCGGCACTACTACCTTCGGCACAGGTCAGTATAGCACGGAGACCTTAGCGGCTAGTTCGATTACTGTGAATGCAGGCGCGCAGTTAAATATTCATCATGGCTCTGCCGATTTTTCCGCTACTGATATAGAGCTGAAGGGGGCTACCCTGCACAGCGTCGACTTGGATGCAGGCGACGGCGTACGATTTGGCACACTTAAAGCAAGTGGTACAAACACCATTTCTCACGCGTGGAACGGTACTTTCTCCTTCGAGAACTTGAGAGGTGAGGGTATGATTAACTTTAGCCCGAACGTGACGGAAGAAGGAGCTGCGTATCCAGAAGATGGGCAGATCCAGTTCCGTAGCGTGACGAATTATAACGGTTTGCTCAACTTCTCGCAGGGCGATAGCCGGGATAAACTCGTCTTCACGGGCACAATTAGCCAAGACGCAGGCAACACCATGACTATTGGTGGTCGTCCCATCACGCTAAGCAATACGGTATTCACAGGTGAAGGCGGTTTTAGTGCTGGTTCTCACACTACTATCGAGGGTAACGTCGTGCAGCTCAGTGTTTATAATCAGATGGCTGGTTTTAGCTTTAGCGCTGAGGGTGATTCTCTTAATGTTTTGGGCGGAACCTTGAACCTACAGATTGGGGACTACAGTGACTCTCGCGGTGTCGTGCGATTCGGCGCGGCGGCTGTAGAACCTGGAGCTGTATCAGTAACGATGGCAAGCAAGATCGAGCTGGGGGCTTATGACGCGACAGCTTACAGTGCTAGCTTGCCTGATGGCTATACCCCAGCAAGTGCAGGTACTGCAGAAAGCCCTATTTATACAGTTTTTAAAAACCTCAATGTCGATGGCGTGATATTAAATGGGAACATCAGCGATGTCTCGGGTAGCGTGGGGGGTGTTCGTATCTCTGCTGATGTTGGTGTTAATAGTAGGTTGATGCTCAATGGAGATAATAGCTTCTCGGGCGGTATTGTGCTCGACTCATATGGCAGTGCTCTTACGCTTGGCTCAGCAACAGCCGCGGGCACAGGAGCGATTGACGTAGAAGATGGAAACTTGAATGTGGGGGGGCATGCTATTACGAATACCATCAATTATAAAGGCGGCACATTATCAGGCATGGGATCTTTTGCAGGGCAGCTTAACGTTCTAGGTCTCCTCACACTTAATGGTGCGAGTGGTCGTATGAGCGTTAGTAGTGGATCTATTACTCTCGACGGTGTATGGGATTACAGTGCAGCCATTGAGAATGAGGATGGTGTCTTTTTTGCTGAAGGACTCACTATAGATTTAGCAGGGGCTAGCTTCACTCATAATGCGCTGAATAATGCCTATGAACTCACCCTTGTGAATAATATAGATCATTCGGCGTATGTTGTCGATAATCAATGGCTTACTGCCGAGGGTACTGTTGATATCACTAAGCTAAGCGGCATCTTCACCGGGGGACGTACCTTCAGCTTTAATGATGGCGTACTAAGCTATGTATCTAATGCGGCCTCGCATATGATTACTGAAAGCATGGCACTATCTATAGGCAGCACCATAGACGACGCCATTTTTGCGAACTACGATAATGTCAGCATCGAGACAGATGAGGTGGTCCTCACTATTGGTGAAAGCCTCGTGATCAGTGAGCTGAGCTCGAATATGTCTTCTGTTGATATCAGCGGTGATGCCGCAGATACACTCACGGTAGATACACTGACCGTGGCGGGGAGTCTTGATGTCACAGGTGTTAATTTAGACGCTAATAAAATCAGCATTGAATCTGAATCAACTCTATCAATAGAAGGGGGGCTGAATGATGCTATTGTCCAGATGGCTGATAGAGCTGATCTCACGGCGGCTTCTCTGGATGCTGCTAGCGTGACGATGACGACTAGGGGCGGTCTGATCTTGACATCTGCTCTAGCTAGTGGCAGCGTCTCTCTGGATGCCGTGACAGGCGGAGCGTCCAACAGTCTGTATCTCCATCTCTCCAGCGAAGGCACAGAGTTAAGTCATGATAACTTCGTAGGCATCATCGGCATATTTGAAGGTCTACTTATCAGCGATGTGGCGCGGGTACAAAGCCTTGACAGAATTAGCCTGCTTGACAGTGCGCAATTATCGCTTTCCGACACACTCAGCGGTGCTCAAGACCTCAGCAAGATTGCTGGTGAGGCGACCAGCAAGCTTTCCATCACTACTGCGGGGAACCTGAGCGCAGATGACGCTGATGATGTCACTCACGCAGAGCTGACCCTTTCTTCTTCCTTTCGCGGCACGCTTCAAGTGAACGGAGGCTTCATAGCAGCTAGCTCAAGCATGGGTAGCACGGGATCCGTCATCCTCAATAATGCGGGAATGCTCTTCAATGAGACATCAAGCTTTGCAACGAGCGTAAGCATAGCCGATGGCGCGACAGCGACCCTCCGCGCTACAGCTGGCAGCGTAGGAACGATTGCTGGCGCATTCACAGGCGGGGCAGATACCCACATTACGAAGACCGATGGGGGAGACGTGATCTTTAAAGATATGACTGGCTACCAAGGCAGCCTTTCTGTGAAAGGTGGTAAGGTCACCATTGATTCCTCCGTCACAGGCATGGATCGTTTTGTCCTTTATAGCGGCACGACCCTTCAGCTCGCTGGTAATACAGGCGGTGGCGACAGCGCGAATAACATCGTCGCCTCGAGCTACCTAGGCTCCTACGACGGCGAAACCACGCTGAACATCGAACAGGGAGCGAACCTGATGATCACTGGCACGACCACCGTGGGTGCTGGTAACCTCGACAGCGGTGGTGCCTTCACCCTGACACGTGCAAGCGGATCAGGAACGGTGAATGTGCATGGAGGGCTGACGCTGAACTCGGGCATCTCTAACCAAGACCAATCGGGAACCATAGCCGTGAAGTCCACAGGCACTTTAACGCTTACTCAAGGCCTCTATGGCGAATCTAAATGGGGCACGATTAACGTCACCGTCGAGAGCGAAGGCACCATGGAACTGGGCAATCAGAGCACAGAATCGAGAAAATCGCAGGGCGGAGGAGATGGGAACATCGTCACGAACATAGCAGCAAGCGCGAACATCATCGCCATAGGCAGCGGTACAGTAAACATGCTCAACACCCTCAGCCTGAGCGGCAGCGGGAATGTGAATCTCAGCGCAGCTGCGGCAGTCACCGCCGTAAATGTAAATGACGTCATCTCGAACTTCGAAGACAGTGCAGCGGGGCTGAGCATCGCAACTCTTGAAGGACAGAGCTTCAACTTCAATGCGGCGAACACCTACACAGGAGGTACTAGCATCGCAGGAGCAGGTACTGTCACCATGGGGAACGCCTCAGCACTCGGCACAGGTGCGATCGCCATCTCAAGCGGTACACTCGATCTGAATGCACAGGCCGTCGCAAACGACATCACCTTCAGCGGTGGCAGCATCGCCAGTCTCCACACCCTCACAGGAGCACTGACTATGGAAGGTGGCGAGCTCACACTGAGCGAGCAAATCGCAGGCACAAAAGCCATCACCATCAATGGAGGGAAACTCACCCTGCAAGCTGGCTTAGACGCAGAAGTAGGCGCGGCTCTGCTAGGCGAGCGCACCGTCTCGGTCAACGGCACGGAAGACAAGTTCGGCATACTCGACCTCTCAGGCTACAACGTCAGCAATGCGATTGAGATCACTGGACATGGACGCATCGACAACGATGGTCGCAGCTCAGGAGACGTAATCATCAATGCTGACAGCACAGGTGAGCTCACCTCGACCACATCAGGCACAGTCACGCTGATGGACACGACCTCCATAGCACTACTGAAAACAGGCTTCGAGCAAGGCGTAGACTCCACCATCACGGGATCAGGTAAAGTGGCACTGGCAGCAGGAGCACAAATCGCGCTTAACAACGCCAGCGACTACACCGGAGGCACGACCCTGACCAGCGGAGCAGACGCTAGCAGCATCACCACCCTGAGCATGGGGCGCAGTGATGCTCTCGGCACAGGAGCAGTCAGCGTAGACGGCTTCTCCACACTCGCAGTCGTGGGAGAAACACAGCTGACGAATGCCGTGACACTCACGAACGGAGGACGAGTCGAAACGAACAACATCCACCTCACGAACACCGCTGGAAAAGAAGGCCGCGTCACAGGCGCGAACAGTGCCGTGCAGAGCAGTGCTGCGGGAGGCTCGATCACAGGCACAACACTGGAAAACACCGCCGTACAGCTACGCGCTGGTCTGAACTACCAGATGACAGACGTGACACTGAAAGGCGCGTACAGCATCACAGCGACATCTGCGCTCACACGCGCAGGCACATCGCTGACCATGAATACAGTCCACATCGAAGCATCCGTCGGTGCGAACACGCTGACCATCCCTGGAAGCACGACAATCATCGACACCACGGAACGCGATGATCAGGAAATGTACATCTATGGAGTGGAAGTAGCAAGCGGACTGATCTCCACCACAATAGCGGGAGAGCTCAGCCTCAGCCTCACACTGGCAGAAAGCGACTTTGACATCTTCATGGATCGTTATAATACGGTGGATGGGCTAGTCGGCTTTGAGCTGAAAGGCGTGAGTGACATAAGCATGTGGTACGGCGATGTCGAGATCAGCGTCTTTAATGCTGATGATGCGGCTGAATCACTGGTTGTAAACGCGCTGGGCGAGACAATGAACGGAGGAAACGTCGTACTCTACATCCCAGAGCCTAGCACAGCGACACTCAGCTTACTGGCACTGGTGGGACTACTCGCACGCAGAAGGCGCAAGACCGCGTAAGAAGTATAACAGTGTAAAAAGCGAAATATCCAAAAGCCTAGCCTCATCTACAGGGGCTAGGCTTTTATAATAGGCGATGCCCTTATGCCCCTATATTACTGTGCTGTATCGCGCTGTACTTGTCTAGGATGAGCTGGGGGTGGTAGGAGAGTTTCGCCTTCCTGAGTCCTTCGCTACCTAGGTCTTCTTCGCGGTTGATGGATATTGCTTCCGTGAAGTGCTGCGCGCATTCTCTGTTGATCAGCGGGTAGAGGAATCGCCAGTCGGGATGCGTTTTTTCAAAGTGCGTGTTGAGCTCCGCGTCGCGTGAGTAGGAGCAGATGGCGAAGCTGCGTACTTCCCCATCGACGAGGATGACGAGACCTTGCAGTTTCAGGCTTTTCCAGTGCTTGAGGGCTTGCTCAATGTAGCTGAGTTCGAGTGCTGTGTTCACGCTGTCTGCTCCATGATCCTTCTGCCAGCTGCGCGCGAGTGCGAGGATGTCCTCCCCCTGTGTCTCTGGATCGAGTTCGACGGCTTCCCAGCTCGCGTCGCGTTTCTCTAATTCGCGTAAGGCGGCGGAGACGCGGTTGCGCTTCTTGTGGTACAGGGTGCCAGGGAGCTCTGCTAGCGTCTCGCGGGCGTAGATGTAGTCGCTGTCGCTGCGGTTTGTTTCGTAGGCGAAGCGCTGTGGCTGGAGCTTCATGAGCATGTCTCTCTCTTCAGCCGTCATGAGGCAGAACTTCACTGGTCGCTGACGGGCTGTCGCGTCGCATTCGATGCGCTTGAGCGCATGCACGAGCTCTTCTTCATTCCGCGTACCGTAAGGGAATCCGTAGCCGAGGAAGCGCTTGTTGTTCTCGTAGTGGCGGTAGAATATTCCATCTTCCACCGCGATCATGGTGCCGTACTTTGCTGCAAAGAGGTACATGTTTACCACGCTCATGTCATTGCCCAGTGCTAGCTGACGTGGCGTGGATTTGATCACCTCGTGAGCCTTTGCTACCTGATCAAGTGAAGGTGCTTGAAAGGGTAGTGGCGATCTGTGAGCTTGATCACATTTGAAAGGTTGATGCATATGAGTATTATTCCAGATTAGCTTCGCTTGTCAAGCAGAGATACTCGGTATGACATCTAGCTAAATGGAGCGTGAGGGACGAGCGCGGCGTGCTGGCTTCTCGTCGCCGAGCCCACAGTCGAATTGGGGTGCGAAGCGGGCCTCCGCAGCATCCTCAGCATCCTCTGGAGCTTCTATATCCGCATCCTCTATGTAGTCTGGCAGGGTGAAGCCATCCGCAGCGTCTGCGCCAGCGATCAGCTCATCCGCGCCCTTCCTCTTCTCTGGCATCAGTAACTCTATGAGCGCGGGCGTACTCGCCACATCGACAGGAAGCTGCCCCTGAGTGTTCGCCTGCTCCTTGCGCGCGCCTGCACGCAGCAGGTATCCTGCGATGTCCTCATAGCCGTGGCGTGCCACGAGCCCTAGCGGAGTCTCTCCGTAGGCATTACGCGCGTTCAGATCAGCACCCGCGAGGATGAAGAGTTCGATGAGGTCCTCGTCTGGCTCTACGCCATACTCTTCGAGGTCGGGTGGGAGGTCTAGCTCATCTTGCAGCAGCATGGTCGCTGCTTGCTCAAGCAAGTGATAGTCAGGCTTATTGGAGAGCAATTCTGTAAGAAAGTTCACGACTGCCTCATCATAACTCTCCACATCCAGCTGCTCTGCGAGCTCACGCGCCTGCGCCCAATCAATGATTTTTTCAGCTTCTTGCTGCTCTTGTTCGTCCTGCATGGGCTGATTGTATCGCGTATTCGCCAGCGAAGCGAGGAGATTTTTTCCATTCTATTCTTATGAAATTCATGACATCTGTCATCATGCTAGACGCAATACTTGACGAATGAGCTAAAACACGCTACAGTATCGCGCATGAAATCTGACGACACTCCCACATCAGAACAAGAAGAATGCAAGCAAGACTGCCCCGACTGCCAAAACTCCTGCGACAGCAACTGCGCTAACACCGCAGCTGACCAGTGCTGCGACACAGAAGAAAGCAAGACGGAAGAACCCCTCACCGCCGAAGAAGAAATGATGAAATGGCGCGACGTCGCCCTGCGCAGCGCCGCCGAGTATGACAACTACCGCAAGCGCACCGTGAAAGACCGCGAAGAGTTCACCCGCTACGCTAACCGCGGACTACTCGAAGAACTCCTCCCCATCATCGACAACTTCGAAATGGGCATGCAGATGGCAGAAAAGGAAACTAGCTCCATGATATACATCGGTATGAACATGGTGCAAAAGCAGCTCAACGACTTCCTCGAATCCCAGGGCGTAAAACCCATCGCCACCCAAATAGGCGATGCATTCGACCACAATATCCATGAAGCCATCCAGAGCGAAGCCAGCGACCTGCCCGAAGGCAGCATCGTGCGCATCATGCGCTGCGGCTACAACCTCCGCGACCGCCTGCTTCGCCCTGTGAACGTCATCACAGCCGCTGCCCCCAGCGACGAAGCAGCAGAATAATAATAGGCGTGCCCAGCGACACTGACACCCAGCTCAGGCACACCGACACCCACTACCATATCACCCTTCCCCCCCTTATCATCCCCCACACTCATGTCACAAAACTATTATGACCTCTTAGGAATTGACCGCGGCGCAGACGGCTCTACTATCAAGAAAGCCTACCGCAAACTCGCGATGAAATACCATCCCGACCGCAACCCAGACGACAAGAGCGCAGAAGACAAGTTCAAAGAAATAGGCGAAGCCTACGAAGTCCTCAGCGATGAGGACAAGCGTGCCGCGTACGACCGCATGGGACATGACGCATTCAAGAACGGCGGCATGGGAGCCGCTGGCGGCGGCGGTGGCTTCGGTGGCGGTGGTTTCACCGACCCGATGGACATCTTCGCCCAGATGTTTGGCGGCATGGGAGGCTTCGGCAGCAGACAGCAGCGTCGCCGCACCAGCCCCGAACGCCCAGGAGCCGACCTGCGCTACGACCTCGACATCACACTAGAAGAAGCAGCGAAAGGCTGCGAGAAAACCCTCGAAATCGAACGCCTCGTCCCATGCAGCACCTGTAACGCCACAGGCTCAAAAGACGGAAAAGCCGGCTACCAGACCTGCGGCACCTGCCGTGGGCAAGGCGTCATCACCCAGCAGAGCGGCTTCTTCGTCCAGCAGAGCACCTGCCCCACCTGTCGAGGAGCTGGCATGACAGTCAGCAACCCCTGCAACAGCTGCGACGGTGAAGGTCGCGTCAGCAAAGACGTACAAATCACCATACACATCCCCGCAGGCATCGACGCTGGGCAGAAGCTACGCTCCTCAGGGAACGGCGACGCTGGCATATGCGGAGGAGTCATAGGAGACCTCTACGTCTTCATCGACGTGGAACGCCATATCATCTTCAACCGCGATGGGAAAGACCTGCACTGCACCCTCCCCATCCCACTCGCCTCCGCCATCACAGGCGGCGTGCTCAACGTCCCCACCCTCGATGGAGCGGCGAAACTCAAGATCCCAGCTGGCACACAGGGACAGACCACACTACGCGTGAAAGGGAAAGGCATGCCCGCCCTCCGTGGAGGAGCACGCGGCGACCTCATGGTCGAGCTAGAAATCGAAACCCCCAGCAAACTGGGCAAAGAGCAGACAAAAGCACTCGAAGCCTTCCTCGCCACCCTCAGTGAGAAAAACCAGCCACAAGTCGCCGAATTCGAAAAGAAAGCGTCACCCTACCTCGGTTAAACTCACGACACTAATACCTTACCCCCTGCCATGCACTGGTGCTACTTACCCAGCCTTGATGACAGCAGCGACGCTAGCGAGTACTACCTCGACGGCGAAGAAGCCCATCATGCGCTGAAAGTCATGCGCCTGAAAACTGGTGACCCCATCGACCTCTTCAATGGGCGTGGCAGCGTAGTACGCGCCCGCATCACCGCCACAGAAGGCAGCAAAGCCCTCTGGGCGGAGATCGAGCAGCGGCATACGAAAACGGCGGAACTACCTGACATCACCCTCGCGCTCGCCATCCCGAAAGGCGGGAACATGGAACTCATCGTACAGAAAGCAGTCGAACTCGGAGTGAGCCGCATCATCCCCATCGTGAGCGAACGCTGCATCGTGAGACTGAAAGCGAAAGACGCCGCTGCGAAACAGGAGAAATGGCAAAGAATAGCCCTAGAAGCCTGTAAGCAGTGCAAAGCGGCCTACCTCCCCGAAGTCGCTGCTGTACGCACACTGGAGGAGCATTTACGCGAACAGCACGGCAAAGAAGCGCGGCTATGCTGTGCGCTTGTCGCAGCAGCGCGTCCGCTACGCGAGAGACTGGAAGAACTGCGAGCGAAGGGAGAGAAAGCAGTCACACTCCTAGTAGGTCCGGAAGGTGATTTCACCGAGGGTGAATACAGCAGCATCATGGATGTGGGGTACAAGCCGGTGAGCCTGGGTAGTCTGATACTGCGTGTGGAGACAGCTGTATTTATGGCATTGGCCTCAGCGCGTTACGCACTCGATGGAGAGAAGTGAGTCTAACAACAAGAGTCACCCTGCGCGAAGCGTAAGATCTTTCGTGACAAACGCGTTAGCGTAAAACCACCGCTACTCGAACGCTTCATAACTTCCACGGCAGAGAAGACGAAAAAAAGCATTAACTAACCATCAATCAACGCTCTATATATCATATCCTCACCCATCTTCTCCCACCTTCCCTCACGGAGAACTGGCTCTAGCTCTAGGTAATCTCTACCCTCTATCATCTCATGAGGTCCTGCCACGATATGCGGGGTAATTACCTGCACCCATTCGCGAATATGGCCTCCCTCTAGGAGAGGCTTTAGCAGTTTTCCACCGCATTCCAGCATGAGCTGCACGATGCCATAGTTCTCATAGAGCTCGCGCAGCAGAGCATCCCAGTCTTCGATGCCATCATAAGCCAGCGTCCTCGCAGCATGCTCATCATTAAACATCACCTTCCCTCGCTTTAGCTCATCACCGAGCTTTCTGCGCGTGACGACGATTCTCCACGGCTGCTTTTTCCTCGGATGCAGAGGCTCTATGGGGGTTCTGATATTCAGCGTCGGATTATCTCGTCTGAGGGTTTCACCTCCTATCATGATAGCGTCACTTTCTGCTCTGAGTTGATGAGCATAGCTTAATGCCTCTTTTCCACTCAGCCAGGGAGTCTTAGCTCTGCTCAGTCTTCCGTCAAGACTTGTCGCCACTTTTGCCACCACCCATGCTTTCTTATGCGTCATAGCATAAAACCATGGAAGGAGAATTCGCTCAGAATGTGCCCTTAAAACGCCTTCTACCACTGTCACGCCCTGAGCCTCCAAGATGCGGCGCGCCCGTCCCTGATGCCGTATATCTGGGTCAGCACAGGCATAGACGACGCGTGTGATGCCTGCTTCAAGGATAGCTTCCGTACAGGGTGGCGTGCGTCCCCAGCTGCTGCATGGTTCTAACGTGATGTACATGCAGGCTCCAATGAGTGCTTCTGCATCATAGCCCGCGTCCTTCGCTGCATGCAGTGCTCGGCGCTCCGCATGCGCTTCTCCAGCGCATTCATGATAGGAGGCACCGATAAGCTGCCAGCTCTTCTCGCTATCGCCGAGGTACTGTACGATGGCGGCTCCCACGGGGGGGTTCGGACTGGTGAGGCCTAGACCACGACGAGCTTGGTCGAGAGCTACGCCCATCCAATGCTGGTCTTCTGCTGCTGTCAGAGCTGTTTTTTTCATGGTTGCATGGTAGAGTGATTTCAAACGCTATTAATGATAAGTATAAGAATTTAAATTTAAATTCATCATCATAAGGAGGGTGAATAAGTGAGTAAAAGGTGTAAATGATTGAAAGTGATTTAGATATTGAAATTACCCTTGTGAATAAACCTGTGATAAAACGCACGTCATATGTGGGGAAGTGCTTATTCACAGCTGAATTCACAAGTTATTAACAGGGAATTCACAGAGCACGGTGAAGAACTCCACAACTCACTTTACTCGAAATGTCCTTGAGTGAAATCTTCGTAAGTATCCGAGAAGAAGTAGAAGGGAGCCATGACAGGTATTGCGATATTGTAAACGAGAGTACCAGGAATGTCCACGAAGACAAGCGTCGCGTAGGAAAGAGCCGTCGTCACGCTGCTTTTACTCGTATGGATATCTGCATGCGTGACACGAATGGGGTGGTCGGCATGGGGGATTTCTGCGTGTATCTTATACTCGATGGCATTGCTTGCCAGTGAATCGAGGGGTGTCGAGCCTATCTCCTGTAACTCGCGCTGCAAGATAGGCAGAGTCGCGTAGCCGCTGCGCTCTCTCAAGGCGATGGATGTGCCGTGTGATATCTCAAGATAAGCATCACCGAGACTGGGTCCTACATGCACGAGCTGTGGTTTACCACCCTCTAAGAATACGGTGTCATAGATGAGTGGGTAATCGTATCGCAGATGGTACTTTTTTCCTTTCAAATACCACTTCCCTTTACTCTCGTAAACGATCTGAGGTACATCTGCTTCAAAACCTTCGTAGTAATCGCCATACTGTTCTACATTCTTGTGTAACTGCATGTAAGAGCAGGAAGAAAGCAGGGAAGTCGCAAAAGAGGCGAGAGTGATGGCTAGGTATTTCATGAGCTAAGGCTAGCATAATTCAATACATAAACAAACTAAAAAAATGCCACTGAGATAGAATCGCATGGCATACCTGCTGGAGAGGTGATGCAGGTGGTCCGACCACCTGCCGGGTCAAGAGCGAGGAGCCCTTGTGGGTCTTGACAGAGCCCAGAGGCAGACCTTGATCGTAGATCACGGAAACGTCAGTGAGAAAACAAATATTAAAGCACTGTGTCAGAAACGCTGCGTGAACGCGAACCCTCATCCCTCAAAAAAGAAGCATGCCAAGCTAACTAAAGTATGGTATAGTATGGTATAGTTGGGTGTGATAAAAAATACGGCACTCCGGCAGATTCGTCCCGTAAAGAGGGAGAGGTCCATTTGCTATCTACGGTCTCAATACCGCAGCGCGCCGTACAATTCAAGAAAAAAGTCGGCATAAACTCGCTTCGCTCGGCGGGTCAGGCCCGCACTTTATACGATTTTTTGCTTGCGTTGTACTCTGCCATGCAGTTGATGCAGGTATCAGTTTGTTCATCCAGGGCGCGACGAATCTGACGCTGCCGTGGCGCAGCCACAGCTTTTCCTTGGGGGCTAGCCCCCCCCACCTGCTTAAGGTCAGTGGACCTTAAGAATACATTTAACCCTGCCGCGCAGAGGGACGGCTCTTTGTGGGGCTGGTTTTCTAGATTTGGGCACCTTGCGAAACTAGCAGCTTCATGCTTTGGATGGCAGCTTGAGGCTAGCAGCCGCTGCGAGGCATC
>CAYJJD010000018.1:0-45635 GCA_964370425.1 uncultured Akkermansia sp.
CCATCATCCTCATCATCCATGGGAGGAAGCGGAGGTAAATCACCATCCTCATCATCATCCATGGGAGGAAGCGGAGGTAACTCGTTGTCAGTTATAGACGGCAGATTATGATTCATTCTTCTAGAAGAATGATCAGAGCTGTATGAAATAGAGTTCGTCTTCATTAAATAAGCAGCAAGGCACTGACTAAAACAGGAGCGTTATTTCCAGAGTGAGCTTTGCGAATGCAGCAAAAGACGTGCTGTTTCGCTCATTTTCGAGATCAGTTTTCTGGACGGACTAATTTCGAAAGACACCCTTATGAATAACTATTTATACAAATCATCGTCGCTTAGCTCATCTTCGCGGCGGCGTTGCTTTCCATTAGACATGAGGCTAGCGATAACATCAAGTGGGATAGATGCACCAAACAGGAAGACGAGATTAACAAGAGGGATAATAAACACCGCGCCATTCATTGGCATAAGGATGTCCTGCTTACTCACCTCTTCTTTGTGGTAACGATCAAAACTGTCAAAATCACGATGCCTGCTATAGCGAGGGGAGTTCATTATCTCAAAAGAACTCATTTCTGCGTCGGGCACCTTTTCGTCCTTATCAAAATCAGGTATCGCTATTCCGAGTATGTAAATAAACAAGAAGAAGGGAATGAGAGCTTGCACTGTCAGCGCTATCGTGTTAACTAGATAGCGGAGCATGTTGACGAAGTATAAGCCTGGGGTCAAGGTCTTCTTGACAATCACGGCATTGATCTTAGGCGCATGCGCAAAGAATATAGCAAGCAGGGTGAATAGGGCGGCTAGAGATAATAAAAACAATAAGCCTCCGCTCATGCTTCCCCCAGCAAAATCTGCTATTTTCTTACTATTGCCTATAAATAAGACAAGAATAGCGGTGAGAAGTTGAAGAAGTGCAAACAGCATGGCCATGACCATACCCATGCGCGGGAAATCAAGAGAGCCTAGCTCTACCTTCTTAGCAAAGAGAGCCTCTGTTGTCATTTTGTAACAATGGTAAAAAAGCTTCTGCAAGAAGAAACCTGCAATGATGCTCAGTATGAAAGTGAGGAGGTTTGCACCAAGCCCCATACCACTAGGCAAGGTAGCTAGGGAATAGAAAATCACAGATAGCCAGCATAGTATACTACCTGCATTCGCGCTAAAAGTGAAATACGTCGCTCTTGCTTGCTCCGTCGCGAAGAAGGATGGCAGGCGTAAGGCCTTCTCAAATAGTGGGTCAATGGAGCGATTATAATCGAAATCGGTGATTGTCTCAACATACCTCGTTGACTCCTTCGAAATCTTATTGAAGACCGCCTTGAACTGGGTGTTAGGGCTAGCGGCAGATGTCGCGGCCTCTGGCGTAGCAAATACATCCTTGTACTTCACCCACTGTTTTGTACCTACTTCTAGGATATGCGTATTCGCGGAAATCTTCCCCGCTGCAAACAACAGCTGCAAATCAGCGCCCGTTACAGGACCCTGATTTGCGCCATCGTTATAATAATATTTTTTCATTTTTTAAATCCCCCTAGTTGAGCAGAGCGTTATAGTTTTGCTCCTGCTTGTTGAAATCAGCGAGGAGTTTATCCAGATCCTGCTCCTTATTGGTCAGTTTTTCTTGCCCAGACTCGAACGTATCGAGTTCTTTGATTAACTTATCGAAGGTAGCCTGCTGCTGGGGTGATGGCTGGATGCGTGTAGACTGCGAATTGTGTAGCGGAGCGATAGAGTTTAGCGTCCTTTTAGAACGCGACGACATATCGTTAGCCAGCGAAGCTAAGACAGGCGCGGGGATCTGGGAGCTCAGCTTCGCAATCTGGGATTTTCTTCTAGACTGATCTAGCTGAAGCTGATTTACTTCTGACTTATAAGATGCTAATAACGCCTCTTTCTCGGCTAGCTCATTCTGCATGCTGACCAGTCGCTTCTGCGCGCCAGCCTCGCTCCAGAATATACCTCCTTTTCGAGGATCACTGACGCATGAAATGAGTAAAAGGGATAGAGAAACAGCCCCTATCATCTTGGTATAACCATTGATATTCATAACTATAATTATACAGAGAGTTGATTAATGAGGGCGAGATTAGCTTCTAAATTGGCCTTCTGCTGTTTGAGCTGCTTCGTCTGGGTGGCTAGCTTCGACTTGTTCTTTGCGCTCGTCGACTTAGCACTGCTCGCAGCCACTGAGCGAAGAGCAGAGTTCACGAGACTGAGTTCCTTAACGGCTGTGGATTTCTGGTTTTTCAGATGCTGATTGTAACTTTTCTTAGCTGACGAGTTAGCGTTCTCGAAAGAGCCACGCTGCTTTTTAAGGGATGATATAGAATTTCCAAGAGTGAGGATTGATTTCTTCGACTGGGATATTCTCGCATCGACTTGTGCGATCTGAGCGGTGATGGCATCTTCAGCTCTAATGTACTGCTGCTTTTTATTAGCTTGAGATTTACCATAGCTCGTCCCTGCTGCGGCACCTAATCCCGCACCTGCTACGCCTGCCGCTACGATAGCTGTCGGATCGTCTGTGACCAAGAGGGCTGCACCAGTCCCTGTAATAGCACCTAATACGCCCCCAAAGATGCCGCCTTGCTGAACTGTTTTTTGATAATCTGTCGAAGCACACGAGCTGATGGAAAGAGAGCCGCATGTTAATAAAACAAGGAATATTTTCTTTAAGTTTGCATGTTTCATGATGTATGTATGGTTAGTTTTTTGTAAGATGTGTTCGATTCTATTTTTCTTATTTGCAGTCAAGCCACCTTAGATTTCGTGGAAGCTTCTCCAGTTAGTTTTTCTACGCACGAAGAAGCACGTTATACAGGCTATATCATGAAAAAATATCATGACACCTGAAACATAAAGAGAGATGTAAGCTTTTATGCAAAAGAATACTTATGTAAGTAACTTAAAAATTAGCAGAACATCTAGCCAAAGTCAAGGTAAAATTAATGATGATTAACAGACACTGGTAATCTCGCCATTTTTTTGTATACTGGATTCACGGCGTTATGTGAGCGCATAGCGAGCTACATTAGCCCAAAAAGCTGGTATTTATCGCAAAAATGCAGCAGATAGACATTACCATTCCGCTCGGTCTTACTTCGCAAGACGCGTATAAGTAAAAATCCCCTTTCTCCATGAGAAAGGGGATTTTCTTAAATTGTATCCTAGTATCGGGGGATATTAGGCTTCAGGAGCGTCCTGCTGAACTTCGACAAGGCGAAGTGGTGTGCGGGAGATCAGTTCTCCGTCGAGGCTGAGGTCTACAGAGTAGGTACCTGCCTTTTCGAACTTAAGACCTTGGAAGTTCATGATGAGGTTGCGTGTGAGGAAGGAAGCACCTTCAGGAAGAGCAACCTTAAGATCGCCGAGGATTGGCATTTTAGGATCGAGAGGAGCACCGTCTTCATCGACGATAGCAATACCAAGCTTGTGGTCGCCTGCATCTTCAGGAGTGAGGCAGAGGCGAAGCGCGAGAGCGCATGTAGGGTGAATGACTGGGAACTGGCGAGCAAAGAGGGTATCGAATGCGCCCTGAATGCAGAGTTTTCCTTGATAGTCGGCAGCGTAGTCGCAAATAACGGCAACTTGAGTATCCATAATATTATTGTGTTGTATTAGATTAAAAAAGTAGCAGCAATTCGTCATGCTGCTAACTTGAACGTGTTAATACTACCCTATCAGAATAAGTTAAGGCAAGCAAAAAATGTTTCTAGCTCCAATTATCTTGAAAAAAAACCACCCTTCATACTAATTTACTTCACCTAAGGGAAAAAAAATAGTATAAGTCAGCTATGCCTATTTGCCCAAAGTGCGACAGCTCATTTCACAAAGGAGCAAGCGAGCTATGCCCTATGTGCGGCTACAGCCTCAGCTTGGCAGATCAGGTATATGGAAATGGGATCTTCGACCTCTCTCGCGTCACTGACCCTGCGGGGGCACTCAAGCAGGAAGAAATCTACAAACTCTCCGACTTCTTAGAGCAGCTAGAGCGTCGCGTCGCACCTGTCGCGCTAGCCGTCTACATCACAGACCAGGGGCAGACAAACGCCTTCACCCAGCATGCGCACTGGATACTGAACCATGGGCAGATTAACCACGCTTCATTCGGTAAGCGCAGCGCTCGCAAGGCCATTGAAGAATCGACGAGTCGTATCATCAAGGTAGACCTAGGCGGGCAGGAAGAGCAGTCTGAGTTCCCTGCCTACTACGAGGCTCCCCCTGACATCTTCACGAGGCTATTGCGTAGCATCAAGGATTATTTCCAAAAGCCCATCGGGCACGTAGAGCCTGAGTGGCTACTCATGCTCGTCATCGACGTGCAGTTGCGAGCAGCCTGCTTCACATGGGGGTACAAACTCGACCCCTACATCGAATCTAAGTGGCTAGAGGAAGCCATCAAGGACAAGCGTCTGAAATTCCGCGAATCCGCCCTTGTCCCCAGCATTAAGGCTGTCCTCAGAAGAACTGTCGCCTCGCTCGCTTCAAGCGCTATAGACACGAATGCGAAGCTAAAGCTGGCAGATCAACCGAAGAACCTCCCCCTGCGTCTCCCTGAGCCATCACCGAAAAAGCCACGCGACTTCAGCACACTCATCAGAAATGCAGAAATGCGCGGTCGAGCCGTCAGAACGGAATCAGCCATTAGCGGTCCCCGCGAAGCGAAGAGCAGGAACTCGGCTAGCAATAAGAAAAACACCACACGCGAAGGGCGCAGACCCTTCTTACTACCCTTCCTCCTGCTAGGACTGCTCGCAGACTCCCCGCATACATCTCCCAGCACCGCCCCGAAGCCACCGCTCATAGGCTCTCCCGCGACGAGCGAGTTCGCGCCGAGCTGGGCACCGAGCGATGCCACCCAGCTCGCAAACGCAGGGCAAGCTGAGCTCTACAGGCAGAGCCTCCCGCGAAATGCAAATCGCCCCACACCAGCTCTCAAGGAAGTAGCGCCATGCGAACCCATCAAGCCTCATGAACTCATCGACCAGGCTCGGCATAGCTTTGGACTCCTCCTAGACCCGCGAGGTCTACTGAGTAAGCAAGAGCATCAGGAGCTATCCGATCGCCTACGACTACTGCAAGCAGAAACCCCCTACACAATCTATCTCTGCATCCTACAAGCGGAGCAGCCCATGACAAGTGAGCTAGAGCCTGAGACCCTGCTCGGCTTCATCGGAAAGTCTGGTGAATTCTGCCTCATGCTCCAGTACCGGGTAGGAAAGGCGCAGTCACTCCACCTCGGATACCATGCGCAAATAGAACTCAGCGATGCGACAATCACCCACATCAATGAGCAGCTACAGCACAGTGTGATTAACCAATCGGGACACACCGCCACACTGCTAGCCGCGCTCGACATCCTCCAGTACGAACTAGAAGAGCCATCACGCTTCTGGGACAGCGACATGCTGTATGGCGCAGAGCGCGTGAAGAAGCTAGACATCGAGTGGGAAGACGATCCTGTGGCGGCAGCACGCGCGAAGTTCTCCTTCAAGGAATTCGTGATGGGAACTAGCCTAGGACCAGAAGTATGGGTATCACTCTCCTTCATCCTCTGCACCAGCCTCTACTTACTGGGGCGTGTCTGGAGGAGAAGACGCGTGCAGCTCTATGATACGGAAGCCGACTATAGACTCAGCTCACCTGTAGGAGCATCGGTGAGTCGCCCTGTGCGCTATAGGGAAGGCAGGGTGATCGAGAAGTCGAGCTCTCCTGCGATGGGACCGCATCGCAACTAAATGTCAGTGCAAATGGTTCTTATGGTGACCTTAGAAAGCCCCCCTTATTCTTAACTTCGTCACAGGGTCACGCGGATGACTCATTTTAGCCTTGTTTAGGATATGTATGTAAATCTCGTTTCTTTGACTCAGGGGTAGCTAGTAGGCTTGTTTTCGCGTCTTCTCTGCACGGATGCGTTTGTCACGGAAGATAAGTGTCGCGCAAGACGGAGACTTAACGCGTAATAAGATGCTTGCGCTTCGTTATTTAACCCAGCAGATCTCCGAAGTCTGCCTGCTGGAGCTTGTCGTCTTCTGCATTTAATATGATCGTATCTGCATCAGTCTCAGTAGATGTTTCCGCGCTAGGGCTGGGCATGGGTGCGAGCTCTGCCTCGGGTGAAGGATCACGCTGTGTCATGACGCGTGCGGTGCGCTCGATGGGGTTCTTCGTGACGATGTTCCCCAGTACGGCTCGACCCTTGATGCGTAGTTTTGCGAAGTCGAAGATGAGCGGCTTGCGCAGGGCGCGTAGCTGGTTTTTCAGGTAGACATTCAGCATGATGCTGTTGCTGTCTTCTTCTGTCGCATGCACGGAGAAGTGAAAGATGCGGCTGCCTGCTGTTCCTTGCGTGAGCGGGTATTCCTTGTCTCGCGTGAAGCCGCCGAGGCGGAAGCGTTTTGCGTAGTTGATCCCCTCTTTCCCATCACGGTAGATGAGGTTAAACACAGGGTCGTCGCTCGCGCGTAGCACGCCGACGTAGAGGAGTTTCTTTCCAACGTAGAATTTTTCTTGGATGCGTCGCACCATGAGCACGCCCTGATGGTCTATGGTCACGATGTCGCTAAGGGAAGAGCATTTATCGATGGCATTCGCCTTTTTCATGCCATAGCCTCCGAAACCTTCGTCATCCATGTAGAATGTTTCGTTCTCCACGGCGGCTTGCGCGCGGGTGACGGTGTCGAATTCACTAAGTTCTGTGCGGCGTTCCCAGTTCGCGCCGTAGCGTTTTTTTAGCGATTCAAACCAGCGTATCGTGTAGCGCACGAGCGAGGCGAGGTTTTTCTTCGTTTTCTCGATCTCGGCTTCGAGCTTTGCGAGGAGTTTCAGCGCGTCATGGACTTCGTACTTCGCGATCTTGCGTATGCGTATCTCCGTCAGGCGTACGATGTCTTCTCGCGTCACAGGGCGGATGAGCTCGACGACGAAGGGTTCGAGGCGTGCGCCTATTTCCGCGATGGATTCTTCCCAGCTGTCGCTTTCTTCCAGTACTTGGTAGATGCGGTTTTCGATGAAGATTTTCTCTAGGCTGGATTGCATCCAGGATTCTTCCAGCTCGCCGAGTCTGACTTCGAGTTCGCGGCGCAGGGTGTCCTTTGTCGAGTCGACGTTCATCTTGAGGATTTCGCTCACGCCGGTGAACATGGGCTTGTTATCCACGATGACGACGCACTTCGGCGAGATGCCCACTTGGCACTGGGTGAAGGCGTAGAGAGCCTGACTGAGCTTATCTGCATCGGTGTCCGCAGCGTAGTGGACGAGGATGTCGACCTGTGCCGCGGTGTTATCATCGATGCGGGTGATCTTAATCTTCCCGCGCTCGGCGGCATCTTCGATGCTTTTGATCAGGGATTCTGTCGTCGTGCCATAGGGGATTTCTGTGATGCGTATGCAGCGTTTTGTCGAGAAATCGAAGCGCGCACGGCAGCGCAGTCGTCCCGCGCTGCTGCCGTCTTGGTAATTACTCACATCGAGAATGCCTCCTGTCAGGAAGTCAGGGTAGAGGACGAATTCCTGACCGCGCAGGTAGGCGACAGCCGCGTCAATGAGTTCATTAAAATTATGGGGAAGGATAAGGCAGCTCATGCCCACTGCGATGCCGAGTGCCCCCTGCGCGAGCAGGAGGGGGAACTTCGCGGGTAGCGCGACGGGTTCCTTGTTACGACCATCGTAGCTCATCTTCCAGTCCGTCACCTTCGGGCTGTAGAGTACTTCCTTCGCGAAGGGGGAGAGGCGTGCTTCGATGTAGCGGGATGCGGCCGCGGAGTCACCTGTGAGGATGTTCCCCCAGTTTCCCTGCGTGTCGATGAGCAGATCCTTCTGCCCCATGGTCACGAGAGCACTGCCTATGGAGGAGTCGCCGTGGGGGTGGTACTTCATCGTATCACCGACGATGTTGGCGACCTTGTTATAGCGACCATCATCCATGCGCTCCATGGAGTGAAGGATGCGACGCTGCACAGGCTTGAGTCCATCAATGACATGAGGAACGGCGCGTTCGAGAATCACATAGGAGGCGTACTCAAGGAAGTAATCCCCGTACATCTGCTGGATGAGGCTGTTGTGGGAGCCTAAGACGGATGATGGTTGCTGATCGTTGCTCATAGGTGAATGCGTGAGACTATAGCAGAAATGAACCGAGCTCTCAAGCATTTATATCCCTGCGCTGATGCAATAGATAGAGCTGCGCCGCTATGAGGGGCGGTGTATGTCTGTATTTTGGGGTTGCTTTCATCAAGTGATCTTGTTATAATGCTCTACACAGCCTTTTTAACAGGCTAGCTATTCCCCATACAGTTATGAATAACCTCAAGCGATTCGTTCTCGTAGGTGCCCCAGCTTCTGGTAAGGGCACACAGTCCACCTTCCTCTCGGAAACTTATAAGCTCAAGCCCTTGAGCACAGGCGCTCTGCTCCGCTCCGAAATCGCCGCAGCTTCCGAGCTCGGTCTCGAAGCGAAGAAGTACATGGATGCCGCCATGTTCGTCCCTGATGAAGTGGTCAACGGCATGGTAGCCAAGTGGCTCGGTGAGAATAAGGAAGACGGCTGTCTCCTCGACGGCTACCCACGTACCGTGGCTCAGGCAGAGACTCTTGATGCGAACCTCAGCCAGCTCGACATGGCAGTCGACATCGTCGTGTATCTGAATGTGTCCCTCGAACTCATCCAAGCACGCATGATGAAGCGTAAGGTATGCCCATCCTGCGCAGAAACCACACGTGACGGCGAAGAGCACTGCCCGAAGTGCGATGCCGAAATGGTCGTCCGCTCCGATGACAACCCAGAAGCCTTCGCAAAACGCTGGCAGGACTATGAAAACCTCACTGTCCCAGTCATCGAGCACTACAAGAAGCAGGGTAAGGTCATTCAGGTCGATGTCTTCGAAGAAGGCGAGCCAGAAGACGTATCTGCACGCATCGCCGCCGCGATCCGCAGCTACTCTGAGAAGTAAGAGCTTCGCAGCTTTTTATCTCCCCTCATCCCCCATTTTTTCAGCCACTCCTTCGGGAGTGGTTTTTTACGTATCTACTATGAGTACCCCCTCCCTCCCCATCGAATCACAGCGCGATGCCATCACGCGTCTCGCGTCCCAAGAAGGCTTCTGCATCCTGCTCAGTGCCCCGACAGGCTCGGGGAAGTCTACGCGCGTCGCGCACTACCTGCATGACGCGGGCTGCACGAAGAAAGGGAAGGTACTCGTCGTCCAGCCGCGCCGTCTCGCCGCGCGCATGCTCGCAGGCTATGTCGCCCAGCAGTGGCCCTGCAAGCTAGGTGAAGAAGTCGGCTACGCCGTCCGTCATGACAGCGCGTACCGCGAATGGACATCCGTCCTCTTCGTTACCGACGGCATACTCGAACGCTGGATGGGGCAAGACTCAGAACTCGAAGGCATCTCCGCCATCATCTTCGACGAAGTACACGAGCGACGCCTCTCAGGAGACCTCTGCCTCGCACGCGCCCTCCAGCTGCAAGCAGGGGCGCGCCCCGACCTCGGACTCGTCGTCATGTCCGCCAGCCTAGAGCTCGATAAGCTCCAAGACTACCTCCCACAGGCCTCCCTCATTGAGGCGCAGGGGCGACTCTATCCTGTAGACATCAGTTACCGTCGCCCCCTGCCACGCCGCGACGCACGCGGAGCGATGAGCCTCCCCCCTATCTGGGAGCAGATCAGCGATGCCATCACAGCTAGCATCGCTGACGGAGAGCAGGGCGACATCCTCGTCTTCCTCCCTGGTAGCTATGAAATACGCCGCAGCGAAGAGCAGCTCCAGCGACTCAGTGCCCTGCGCGGCTGGGACATCTTCCCCCTACACGGACAGCTCACCGCCGAGCAGCAGCGGCTGGCCGTTCAGTGCGGCATGCGACCGCGCGTCATCCTCAGCACAAACATCGCTGAGACCTCGCTCACCATCGAAGGCGTACGCCTCGTCATCGACAGTGGGCTCGTGCGCGAATCCCGATGGGAAGCCCAGCGCGGGCTCGCCAGCCTCCACCTCGTCAGCATCTCACAGGCACAAGCAGAACAGCGCGCAGGACGCGCAGGACGCGTGCAAGCAGGACGCTGCATACGCCTGTGGAGCGAGAGCGAGCAGCACAAACGCGCCCCCTTCCCTGCACCAGAAGTCCACCGAGCCGACCTCAGTGCCGCATTCCTGAACCTCCTCGCGTGGGGCTGCCATGGAATAGAAGGAGAAGGAAGTATAGCCCAGTTCCCCTGGCCAGAAGCCCCCGAGCCCATCGCCGCAGCCCAAGCATGGAAAAGCCTCTGCGAGCTCGGAGCTGTCAGCCCCGATGGCACACTCTCCGCGCTCGGCGAGCAGATGCGCCACTACCCGCTGCCCCCCATCCTCGCGCGCCTCATCGTCGCAGGAAAAGACGCGCACTGCGAAGCCGAGATGGCCGCCATCGCTGCCCTCATGGGAGGCGAGCGCATCGCGCGAAACGATGGACTCTCAGACAAGCTCCGCGAGCCAGACGACTACAGCGACTTCCAAGCCGAGTGGCGCGCACTGCAAGCCGCCGCCCATCACCGCTACGACAGCCGCGCCTGCACGGCACTCGGCATCTCAGCGCGCGCCGCAAGGGAAATCCAGCTAAGCTTCAAGCAGCTCGTCCGCGCCCGCGACCGCAGCGAGCCCGACTTCCACGAGCACCGCGAAGCCATCTGCCGTGCGCTGCTCTCCTCCATGCCCGAGCACCTCTGCGTGCTCAATAGCCGCGCGACACAAACCGCGCGCCTCATCGGGAAAAAAGCTGGAAAGCTCGAAGCGAACAGCGTCGCACGCTATGCTGACAGCCCCCAGAGTAGCAACCTCTTCCACGCAGCAGAAATCCTCGAACTCGGCGCGCGCGGCATCGAGATACGACTATCGCGCTGCACCCACATCGCAGAGGAATACCTCCCCGCCAGCCAGCTCCGAGAGCGCGACCTCGCCCAGTACGACAGCAAGCGAAAAAAAGTCATCAACAGCCGCCAGCTCGTCTACAGAGACGAACTCCTCATCCGAGAAAAAGAAGAAGGCAGCCCTGCCGCCGACGAAGCCGCCAGCCTCCTCGCCAGCGAACTCCTCCGAGGAAAAGCCCCCATCAAGAGCTGGGACGGACACGCCATCCAGTGGGTGAATCGCCTGCACTGCCTACGCGCCGCCATGCCTGAGCTCGACCTACCCAGCTTCGATGAAGAAGATAAGCAAGTCGCGCTCACCATGCTCTGCGAAGGAGCGAGCAGCCTGAAAGAAATAGAAAACCGCGCCCTGCTGCCCATCTTACGCGAATGGCTCTCCCCCTGGCAGCGCGAATGCCTCGACCGCTATGCCCCGCGCGCACTGAAACTCGCCAACGGCCGAGAAGTCAAGCTCCTGTACCGCGAAGACGGCACACCGAGCTTCGGGCTGAAGTGCCAGCTCCTCTTTGGCGTGGAAAGCACCCCCAGCATCGCGGATGGGCGCGTCAGCTGCCTCATCGAAATCCTCGCGCCGAACATGCGCCCCTACCAGACGACACGCGACCTCGCCTCCTTCTGGAAGAACGGCTATGCGCAGATGAAAAAGGATCTCGCGGGACGCTACCCGCGCCACGACTGGGGAGAGCCACACAAGAATGGCTGACTTCGCAGACAAAGCTAACTCATAACGAAGCGCTTCGCCATTCCATCTTTCGAGTTGACATGAGCTGTCGCTTTTGCTACGCTGGCTACTCATGAAGACATTATTCTATTCTGCTACCCTCTGTGCCGCCCTCGTCGCTCCATGCGCTCAGGCCGATGAGATTTCCGAAAAGGCTATCACCCAGCTGAAGGATTCTCTGCTGCTCATCATTCAGGCTGGAGATATCTGTGCCCAAGTCCAGAAGCAAGAGATCACAACTGACGTCGCTATCCCTCAGCTCAACGAGATCGGCGCACGTATCAAGCGCATTGAAGGTGAAATGAAGGCTCTCCAAGAAGAGTGCCAGCAGAGCGGACGCGAGGCGGCGACTCCAGCAGAACTCGAAGCCTTCTTCACCAGTCCTGAAGGAACAGAAATCACGACAAAGCTCTCACCCAGCCTACAGATCCTCGTAGCGACCATGCAGGGACCTGACGAAGCGATGCGTACGGCTGTCCAGAACATCATGAGCGGCATGCAGGCTCCCCAATAAAGAAAGTCATTCAACTATTTTTTACAAGAGGGTATGCCTTGCTACTTGCAGGGCATACCCTCTTGCTTCTCTTGCTTCTCTTGCTTCTTTTTGCAAAGTACCCTTGCGGGCACCTCGCAAAATTAGTCTGAGCAGAATGATGATCTCGAAAATGAGCGAAACAGCACGCCTTTTGCCGCATTTTGGCGAGAATTTACAGCTTTTTGGGCTTACATAGCTCGCTATGCGCGCCCAAACGCCGTAAATTATCATCCAAACTGCATGCAAAATCCGAAGCTGCTAATTTTGCAAAGTACCCTTGCGGCTACTCTTGTTATATGCTATAGTAACTTTCAGTGATAGTAGCTCCTCATATCTCCCTGCGATCTCTGCCCAGTCAGCCCTGCCTGCTTGTGCCGAATCGCATGAACTTACGCGCATTACAGGCCATCGAGCGGCACTATTATGGCAGCATGCCCATTTGCTGGCTCGTCGAGCAGAATGCAGCACCATCGAAGGCTATCAGTGCTTACCTTGAGGCGCAGAATGCTTCTGGGGTCATTTTCTCTGCTCCTCAGACGAATATCCCAAAATTAAGCAAGCAGTTAGAGAACTACGTCGCGCAGGGCTACATCATCATCGTACTGCCTAGCGAGGAGTGCAGGCTGAGCTCTGCCGCCTCTAGCTCGGATTCTGAGAATGCTCTCAGTGTCGACCCTTTGATGGATGCGACACCTGAGCTGCTGAGGGTGATCGAATCACTGAGGCTTCCTGTAGTCCCTCTTTATCTGGGGCTGTTTAATGAGGATGAGAATGAGCTCTTCGGGCACTCTTCCTCTGAGCCCTGCGATACGATAATCGCGCAGGCTCTGCCTGAGCTGCCTGCGACAGATGATTTAGCTCTATGTCTGCGCCTAAGCTGGCTAGAGGCTGCGGCTCAGATTCTAGGGCTTTTACAGCAGCTAGAGGAGGCGAATATAGGTGACTTGATCATAGATAGCCTCTTGGCTCACCCGCAGGCTAGTCTCATCTGCGGGGCGGACGAGAGTATTATTTCTTATGACGAGTTTCTCAGCGAGCTGCTCCCCTTTGCGAAGACTCTGCGCGAGACGCACTCGGATTGCTACCGCCTCGGCATCATCCTCCCGCCTGGGAGGGATGCTATTCTCGCGAATCTCGCGTGCCTCATCACGGGGATCACGCCTGTGAATATAGATACGTCTCTCTCGCATGAGCATGTACGCCATGTTATCAATCAGGCAGAGCTCACGCGCTTCATCACGGAGGAGCGATTCTACCAGATGCCTAGTCCCTTCTCTTGGCCTCTGCGACGTGATCTTATCATGATGCAGGGACTGCGTGAGAGTGTCGGCGCGGTGTCGAGGCTGAGCCTCGGTCGCTTGACACGCGTGCTTGGCATAGACTGGGCACGTAAGAGGATTCGCAGCCACGAGAGCAAGGGTAGCCATGAGGCTGTCCTCTTCTACTCGAATGCCGAGCAGGAGCTCCCTCGCGAGCACTGCGTGAGTAATCAGATGATACTCGCGGCTAAGTACATGCTACAGCAGAGGCTGCCTCTTGGACCAGGCAAGACGGTGATGAGCACGCAGTCATACAGCGACCCTATAGGCTTCATGATGGGGATGTTATTCCCCTTATTACGTGGCTGCGACATCGTCACTTACCCCATCGCTGATGCGCTGGGGCGCATCAAGACGCTCGCGTATCAGTATCATGCGAATCTCGCACTCACCTCGACGCAGCATCTGCGCCATTCCTTGCATGAAAAGCCTAATCCAGCACAAGACCCTCAGCAGGGGGCTCTCACCTTCATCTGCTACGGCGAGAGGTTACCCCATGACTTACAGCTCCGCTGTGAGCAGCACTGGGGCGTGCGCTTCATCCATAGCTACGCGCATGCTGGGGCTCTATGCCTGACGAGTATGGAGAATAGGGCTCATGCTCCCATCGGTAGCAGCAGTGCGACGTCGTCTTCAGTGAAGGCTCCTGTGTGCTATAATGGCACAGCTCTCATGGGGATGGGGATACGCATCTGCGATATTGATAGTGCGACACCCACACCGCAGTCGCCGAGCGCGCTGGGCATGCTGTGGCTGAGCAGTGCGGCTCTGTCCGAGCCTGACGAGTGGCTGCGTACAGGGGATGTCGCACTCATCAGCGAGGAGGGCGAGCTCTGCATCGCGGGGAAGGAAAATCGCTTCACGAAGCTGGGCGGTCAGCTCATCGCGCATGAGCTCTTAGAGGAGCTGCTCTGTGATATTCTTAACGTGAAGAATAAAGGTACGCGCCAGCTTGCCGTCGTCGGGGTGCGTCCGCGTCCACATGCGCCAGAGAAGCTCATTTTACTCTCCTGCGTCCATGATACCGTCCCGACGCATGAGCTAATAGATCTGCGCTACAAGCTGCTGAATCGTCATTTCCCCAGCTGCTGGTGCCCCGAGCATATTCTGCCCGTGCGCCGCATACCCGAGCTCGCGACAGGTAAGATGGATTACAAGCGTGCTCATGAGTACTGCTGTCGTGCATTAAATATCCCACTCTAATCCTTTTTTAAAAAACCAGAAGCCATGTTTATTTTTAGTAAAAGCAAGAAGCCCACCCTCCTCGACAAGGAAATGATGCGTGAAGACCGCGCCGAGGGGGTCATTTCCGTCGTACGCCTGATGGCGGTATTCTTATTCATCGCGGTCGCCTTGCTGGTGTCTGTCGTCATCATTTATCCACGCGTCCAGCGCGCTGAGCAGATGCGCGAGCTGGAGCGTGCGAAGCAGGAATACCGTGACGCAAGAGAAGATGAGCGTCACGCGCGAAACCACCTCTTCTGGATGAACGACCCTGAATACTTTGAGCAATCGGTGCGCGATAAAGCAAACCTCGCCTTACCCGAAGAAAAGGTCATTCGCAGCCCTGAACTCAAGGAAACAACCCCGAACAGAAATACCAAATCATTATGAAAGTTGCAAGCAGCGCCTATATTCGTCAAGCGGAGCATGAGCTCTTCCACCGTGGTTTCATGAGCTCACTCATGCTCATGAACCGCGTGATCGCACGCATCCAGAATAGATGGAGCTCCTCTATCTATGCCGGGCGATTCACCCATGTCATCGTCTACGCGGGGACAGGGAATAATGCGGGTGACGCCCTCGGTTGGGCCACTGCGCTGAATCTCCCGACGACGCTGCGTCGCGTAGGTCGTCTGTCCCAAGAATCACGCGAGCAGCTAAGACTGCTTGAAGAATCCCTTGAGCAGCTCCCCGAGGAGCTCCCTGAGCACTTCGATGATGATAGGATTCTCATCATTGATGGCTTACTCGGCTCAGGTACAGAGGAGGAGCTACGCTCGATCTACCTACGCTTCGTCGAGGAAATCACTGAGCTGCGCTCACGCTACCCTCGCTCGCGTGTGGTGTCCGTGGATATACCTAGTGGGCTGGACTGCACGACTGGTCAGCCTCGCCCTATTGCGATTCACGCGGACATCACGATGAGCGTAGGCTGCGTGAAGGAAGGTCTCCTCACCGACGCGGGGACAGACTACACAGGCCGCATCATGACCATCCCCATGCCTGAGATAGGCTTCCCTAGCGACGGAGCGTCAGTCATGGACACAGACATGGTACGCCAGATGCTACCTCATCGCTCCTTTGATACCTATAAAAATAAGCAAGGGCACGTGGGCATCATCGCAGGTAGCCGTGGCTACATAGGCGCGGCTGAGCTAGCGGCGAAAGCCGCTCAGGCGACAGGCGCAGGTCTGGTGACTCTGTACTGCCCTGAGAACATCTACCCCATCCTCGCGATCCGTGTGCCCGCAGAGATCATGGTAAAGCCACTTCAGTCCTACGAGCAAGTAGAAGAGGCAGGTCACGACACCCTCCTCATCGGTCCTGGTATGGGACAGCTATCAGAAGGCGCGGCAGCGAGCCTGTGGCACCTGATCGAGACATCCCAGTGCCCCATCATACTGGACGCAGACGCACTGACGACAGCCGCGAATGAAGGCTGGACACTTCCTGCGCATGTGCTAGTCACCCCACACCCCGGTGAGATGAAGAGACTCATGGGTCCTATGACAGAATCTCGTGCCCAGTGGGTGAATGACTTCCACGCGAAGCATGATGCCAGCATCCTCCTGAAGGGTGCGAGATCCATCATCGCCTCCAAGGAGAAATTCTACTACAACAGCACAGGAGGCTCTTACATGGCAAACGCTGGGCAGGGCGACGCACTCGCTGGCTGCATCGCCGCACTCTGCGCACAGGGCAGCGAGCTCATCGACGCAGCAGCGACAGGCGCATGGCTATGCGGAACAGCCGCAGAGCGCGTCCATGTCTTAGGAGGCATGGCTCATGCCGTCACGGCGAGCCAGATGATAGCAGAGCTGCCGCGCTGCATGATTAGATAGAGGACACCTCGCAAAAGGCGTGCTATTACGTTCTTATGCCAACAGCTCCGCGCTACAGACCATACCCACGCGTGTCGAGATCGCGTGTAGGGCTATCGCATGAATCATCTGATCCACCGTCGTACACGCGTCGCTGATTAGCTTGATATCATAGGCTTGGGCTGCTAGAGACAGCGCGGTGTGTGTCACGCAGTTCTGCGTCATCATGCCGCAGAGGTAGAGCTGGTTCACATCAAGATCGCAGAGCGTCTTCGCCAGATCTGTCATGTGGAAGGCATCCGCATAGTGCTTCACGACTACAGGTGCATTCGCGGCTAGCTTCAGGATCTCTGGGTGTATCTCGACGCCCTCGGTTTCTGTGTTAAAGAAGGGTGAAAGCCCCTGCAATGGGTCGGCGACATGCTGGATGAGGATGACGGGGAGTCCTGCGCCTTGGAATCGCGATATGCTCTCCTTGATTGCGCTAAGGCAGGCTTCCGTATTCCATAAAGGATAAGCTCCCTTCTCGAAGTAATCATTCTGCACGTCGATAACGAGGAGGGCGGCTTTTTCTGGATGTATAGGCGGCTGTGGATCTGTGTTTGAGCTGTTCATAGGTCAGATATTAGAGACACTTTCATGCCTTGTCAAGAAAGGTAGACTATATGGTAGATTAGATGAGATTTCTTCATTGACTGACGTGGGAATGGCTTGACTTTTCTCGACAATGCTTTATATTCTCTCGCGTATGAAAGAGCAGATCGCTAGCATCCAGTCCGCGGCACTCGCCCAGATTGCTAATTTGTCGGATATGAAAAGCTTAGAAGAGGCACGTGTGGCCATTCTTGGAAAGAAGGGAAGCCTCACTCAGGCTCAGCAAGGCATGCGCGATGTGCCGAAGGAAGATAAGCCCGCCATAGGCGCGCTGCTGAATGAAGCCCGCTCTGCCATCACCGCAGCACTTGATGCACGACGTGACACGATACAGCTCGATCTTGATGCCGCCGCGACGGCTGGCCTCGATATCACCCTCCCCGGTGCGAGCATCCATGAAGGTGGAGTCCACCCCATCACACAGGTACGTGACGAGGCGGTGCGCATCCTGCGCCGCATGGGCTTCAGCCTCGCCGATGGTCCAGAGATCGAAGACGAGTGGCACTGCTTCGACGCGCTGAACACCCCCGACGATCACCCTGCTCGTAATGAGAAGGATACCTTCTACTTCGACTCTGGCAAGCTCCTGCGCACGCAGACCAGTACGGTACAGGCTCGCGTGATGGAAAAAGAAGCACCTCCCATCCGCATCATCTGCCCTGGCTCTGCCTTCCGCCGCGACGCGATCGACGCGACGCACCTCTCGGCTTTTAACCAAATCGAAGGTCTTTATGTGAATGAAAACGTGAGCATAGGCGAGCTGAAGGGCACGCTGGAGTACTTCCTCAAGGCTCTGTTCGGCAGCGAGACCGCTGTGCGCTTTCGTCCTCACTTTTTCCCCTTCACGGAGCCTAGCTTCGAAATCGACGTGCTGCTCCAAGCCGCGGGACAAGCCCCACGCTGGATTGAGATCGCGGGCTGCGGCATGGTGAATCCTGCCGTGTTCGAGAACATCGACAAGCAAACAGGTAAAGACACGTACAAGGGCATGACAGGCTTCGCCTTCGGCATCGGTCTGGAACGCCTCGCCATGATTCGCTGGGGCATACGCGACATACGCCTCCTGATCGAAAACGACGTGCGCTTCCTCGCCCAGTTCCAATAATGCGTATAGCCATCCCATCGTAACCTTTAACTCTGTACATCATACATGAATATTTCACTTAATTGGCTCTCGCAGTACATAGCCCTTGACGGACTCAGTACGCAGGAAATGGCGGACATGCTGACCTTTGCCGGCATCGAAGTCGAAGAAATCAACGAACGCGGCATCAGCGATGATTCTGTCGTCGTCGCCCGCGTCGTCGAGAAGACCCCAGTCGAAGGCAGCGACCATCTCAATACCTGCCAAGTAGATGCAGGCGAAGGCAGCCTCCGTCAGGTGGTCTGCGGTGCGAGTAACTACCAGATCGGTGACCTCGTCCCCTGCGCCCTCCCCGGTGCGGTGCTCCCCGGTGGCTTCGCCATCAAGGAAGGCAAGCTGCGCGGTGTCGCGAGCAATGGCATGCTCTGCTCCGCCTCCGAGCTCGGTCTGCCCGATGCTGTCGATGGTCTGTGGGTACTGCCTAGCGACAAGGAAGTGGGCTGCCCTGTGCGCAGCTTCGTCCAGTCGGACACGATTTTTGAAATTGAGATCACACCGAACCGCCCCGACCTGCTGAGTCACTGGGGCATGGCACGCGAACTCGCCGCCATCACAGGACGTGAGCTGAAGCAAGACCCAGCCGCCAGCATCACAGAAGCCCTCCAAACGAAGGTCGCACAAGAAAGCGAGATCCAGCTCTCCGCCACCGAGCTCTGCCCGCTCTACACGGCGACACGCATCTCAGGAGTGAAGGTAGCCCCCTCCCCCGAGTGGCTAGCCGAGCGTCTCACCGCCATCGGTCTGCGTCCTATTAACAACATCGTCGACATCACGAACTACGTCCTCTTCGAACTCGGTCACCCGCTGCACGCCTTTGATGCGTCCAAGGTACAGGGAGGCTTTGAGCTGCGCCGCGCCGCTGCGGGTGAGAAGTTCACCAGCCTCATGGGCGATGAGTACGACTTGAACGAAGGCGAGCTGCTCGTCTCCGACGCATCGGGTGCAGCCCTCGCCCTCGGTGGCATCATGGGTGGTCTCGACTCGGGCGTGACCGAAGAGACGACAGACATCATCCTCGAAGTCGCGTGGTTCGAGCGTAGCAATATACGCTTCAGCTCACGCCGCCTCGCGCTAAGCTCTGACTCCTCCTACCGCTTCGAGCGTGGCACATCCCCATGGAATGTCCTGCGCACCGCCGCGCGCGCCATCGAGCTCGTACTCGAACTCGCTGGAGGTACAGCAGAGCCCGTACTCGTAGGTGGCTCTGCCCCCTGCCTCGTCGATGAGAGTAAGGCACTCGACTCCACCGTGCTGGAGCAAGGCAGCAATGCAAAGATCCACTACGCGCTCGACCAAGTCCACCTCGACTGGGCTGAGCTCGACCGCATGACACAGTCCTCCGTGCCTCATCTCGAAGCCGCTGTCATCCTCCGCCGTCTCGGTCTGAAAGACATCGACCAGAAGGGGAACTGGGACTGCCCACCATGGCGACTCGACCTGAAGCGCAGCTGCGACCTGCTCGAAGAAATCATCCGCGTGTATGGACTAGATAACATCCCCTCCGTGTACAGCTCCGTCTTCGTCGAAGAAAGCGCACAGGACCGCCTCCACGACTTCCGCATGAAGCTCGTGCAGAAGCTCGCAGGAGCTGGCTTCTGGGAAGCTCAGACCTTTAAACTTATCGCAGAAGACAGCATCGACCCGACGATCGCGAATATCAACTATGCGTTCCCCTTCCGCCCCTTAATGGAAGGCGATCGCATCCGCGTCTCTCTGCCCATCAGCGAAGACCACAGCATGCTGCGCCCCTCCGTCGCCCCTGGCCTTATCTCTGTAGCCGTGCGCAATATGAATCAGGGCATGGAAAGCATACGCCTGTTTGAAATCGGACGCATCTTCCGCAACACAGGCGGAGGCAAGGGACGTGACATCGAGCAGGAAGCCATCGGCATCCTCCTCGCGGGCGCGAAGACTCCCTCCAGCTGGGCGAACCTGAAGCCAGAGGAAAGCACCTTCGCCGACCTCCGCGCCATCGTCGAGCTCCTCGTCCCACGCGCTGAGATCACCATGCAGCCAGCGAAGCCACGCGACCACATCGCCGTCGGCGCGGATGTCTACATCAATGGGAAGTCCTGCGGCTACTTCGGTCGCCTATCCCTCGCCGCCTGCCGCAAGCTCGGTCTCCCACTGAATACCAGCTACACAGGACTCGAAGTGCGTAAGCTCCAAGAGGCAGCCCAAGCCCCCTTCAAGGCGAGCAACCTGCCTCTATTCCCCGGCTCTAGCCGTGACGCATCGCTCGAACTCCCAGTCGGCACGAAGCACGCTGACGTGATGAAAGCGATCGCCTCCGCGAAGCAGAAGCTGCTCGTCAGCTACCAGCTCAAGGACATCTATGTCGATGAGACAGGAGAGAAGCTCGCCACTGACCGCAAGGCTATGACCTACCACTTCCTCTACCGCGACGCGAAGAAGACCCTCACGGCAGCCGAAGCAGATGCGGCGCACCAGCAGGTACTCGACGTACTCGTGAAGCAGCTCAAGCAGATGAACTTCCGCTAAAGAGGTATTACAAATCAAACAAGCAAGCAGCCACCACGGCTGCTTGTTTTTTAGCCAGAAATCCCCCATTCTCTCCCCCCTCCCCCACTATGAAAACACTGCTCTTCATCGGCTGCGGCAGCTTCATCGGAGGAGTGCTGCGCTACAGCCTCAGCCGCGCCCTCCAGCACTGGACACTGGGCAGCATCCCATGGGGCACACTGCTCGTGAATGTGCTAGGCTGCGCGCTGCTCGGCGCGCTCTCAGCCGCTCTGACGAAGCACTACCATCTCAGTGAAGAATGGCGACTCGCGCTCACGGTGGGACTCTGCGGTGGCTTCACCACATTCTCCAGCTTCGCGCATGAGAACCTTCAGCTGCTGCATCAGGGCGCGTGGCTGCACGTGATCCTGTACTCAGGCGCGAGCTTTCTGCTCTGCATGCTCGGAGTCATCGCAGGCTACTATGCTGTCATGCGCTGATGACGGATAAGAGACGTGAAAACGTGAATTGCCATTGACGCGCGACACTTTCTCATCTATACTCATTTTAGTAATTCAAGGTATATGAAGTTAGCATTAGACGCAATGGGGGGTGATTTTGCACCGAAGATTAACATCGATGGAGCTAAGCGAGCATTAGCAGAACTCAGCGGTGTAGAAAAGATATTTCTCGTCGGGGATGAAGCCATCCTCGAAAAAGGCTGCCGTGCCGCAGGCATCCTAGGCGATCCACGCCTTGAGATCGTGCATGCACCCGAAGTCGTCACCATGGAAGAAAGCGGACTCATGGCTCTGCGCCAGAAGAAACGCTCGTCCATGAGCATCTCCGTCGACCTCGTGAAAGAAGGAAAAGCCGATGCCGTCCTCAGTGCGGGAAATACAGGAGCAGCCGTCGCAGCCAGCACCATCAAGCTACGCCTCCTCCCTGGTATCGAGCGCGCGGGCATCGTCTCGCCCATCCCAAATGAAAAAGGCTATGCCCTCGTCACCGACACAGGGGCGAATCCCGATGCGAAGCCTGTCCACCTCGTCGGCTACGCCGTCATGGGGGCGATGATGTCACGCTACGTCTACAAGCAGGGCAAGCCCGTCGTCGCCGTCATGAGCAATGGCACAGAAGACGGAAAAGGCAGTGAGTTCTCTAAGGAAACGCACAAGATCCTGCGCAAGCTCGCGGACGCGGACAAGCTCCCCTTCGAATTCGCGGGGAACTGCGAAGGCCACGACATCTTCCATGGAAAGATCGATGTCATCCTCACCGATGGCTTCACCGGAAACATCCTGCTCAAGAGCATCGAGGCCACGGCGAAGACATTCACTAAGTGGATGAAACTCTGCATCAAGGACAGCATCCTCGCCATGATGGGAGCCGTACTCATGCGCGGAGTATTCAAGTACATGAAAGATAAGCTGAACGCCGATGCCATCGGAGGTAGTCCTCTCATGGGAGTGAACGGCGTGTCCATCATCGCACATGGCTCAGCGAATGCTAAAGCCATCTTTAACGCCATACGCATGGCTGAGGAAATGTGCCAGAACAACGTGAACGAGAAAATCATCGCATCCATGAAAGAAATCAACGACACAGAAGCGTAACAAGATCTTGTTGAAACTTAACTGTATGAAGAAGTATCTCCCACACGCTGCCCTTTTCCTCATCTACATCTTCGTCCTGCTCATACAGATTAGGTACATAGCAAATGGTGCTGCAGCACTATGGCATGCCTTAACGGATGAGCCTTATTTCTGCGTGAGCTTCGCGGAAGGGCTAATCCCCTACCTGATAGATGCGATGCTACTCTTCAGCGTCTCCATATTCTTGGTGATACTAACCTCCTACGCCGCAATCTGGTCAGGTATCTGCAAACCAGAGCAGTTTCAGCAGCTCTACCTATGGCTAAAGAAGCTGAGATACGTCTTTATCAGCTTCGCCATCCTTGCAGGCGCAAGCATCGTGATCTGCTACGTGCAATATGAGAAGCCAGAGCAGACAGATGCGTGGGTGGAGAAGACACTCAGTCCCCCTGATGCTGAGGGTGTGAATGAGCATTATTTCACAGAAACGCATGGCGAGCTGACGCAGTATTACTACGTTGACAAGCAGCATCTCCATCACAGCATGCTTAAAGATAAAGCATGGCATGTGTATGCCCTGCGTGCTAATATGTACGTGCATGCTGCGCAGCCCTATGGTGAGTACGGCTGGTTACGAGGCGGTATCGTATCGGCGTACATCTTCTTCTGGTGCGCCCTGCTAGGCTTTCTAGGATATATCCCTGCGCGTAAGCGTAAGTGATATTCTTAAGACATCATGTCTTAAGCAGGATGCAAGGACGGCGTCCTTGCTGGGAGTGTGAGGGCGAAGCCCTCGCGGAAAAGCCGAGCTCGCAGAGCACGGCAGCGCGACACTTATCTTCTGGGGCAAACGCGATAGCGTAAAGGCGCGGCGCGCTTCGCGTCTTCCACCGCAGAGAAGAGCGGCCTGCGGGCAGGGTGTAGGGGACATCAGTGAGGGTGCTGACTCTATGCTGTGACTTCCACGCGGGGTATTAATTATTTTAGTTTTCTCACTGACGTTGCCGTGATCTGCGATGCCAGATTCGCCCCTTGCAATATTTTCCCACTATGTTATCATGGGTGCTGAATTATCTATTATATTGCCATGTTTACCCATAAACCCAGTGCCCTCGTCTGCGCCCTCTTCAGTCTATCGACACTCGCTACCCTGCATGCCACCGACTTCCATACCCTCGAAGTATCGCCGCAGAAACCCTATAAACTCAGCGAACCCGACGCGAAAAAAATCTTCGAACAAGCCCTGAGCTGGTCTCAGAAATCCCCCGATATCCGCACTGTCCACCCCTCGGCAAAGCACTTCCCAGGCCTGCTAAAGGACGGCTACAAGACCATCACAAAAGATGTCACCCTCACGCATCAGAAAATGCCCGACCACCTGCGTGGCATCAATGCGAAGCTAGGCTACAGCCGTAACTATAACCTACCCGACAATCAGACACACTACAGCACAGGACTCTACGCCCCCGCTGGAAAACCCATAGAGCTCCGCGTCCCCGCCGAGCTGCGCGGCAAGCTCAGCGTGCAAATAGGCATCCATGCCGATAAAGTACCCGCAGACTCCAAGTGGCACACAGAATGGCGACGCGCCCCCCTTGTGACAAATACAAAACTGCTGGACAAGGAAACCGTGACAATCACCAGCCCCTTCGGTGGGCTGATCTACTTCAACGTCGCCCCCGAAGCCGCCGACATGAACGGCAGCATCCGCATCAAGGGTGGCTCACCTGCCGCACACTACATCGCGGGGAAAACCAGCCCTGAGGAATTCCGCGCCATGCTGGAGACGACTGCCGCCCCATGGGGTGAGTTCGAAACCGACAACCTCATCGTCACTATGTCCACAGAAGGACTGAAGAAAATTAAAGACCTCGACGACTCCGCCCGCGTCTGGACAGACATCATCGGCGCCTGCTACGATCTCGCTCAGATCCCTGAGCCCTTCTTCCGCAAGCAACGCATCGTACTCGATGAACAGATCAGCATAGGTCTCATGCACAGCGGCTACCCAGTCATGGCACACCACCGTGAAGGGGTGCAGCACTACGAAGCAGAGCAATTCATCTATGACCCCAGCACACTGAGCTCCGCATGGGGCTTCTTCCATGAAATAGGACATAATATGCAGAACTACCACGACTGGGTCTTTAGCGGCACGACAGAAGTGAGCGTGAACTTCTTCTCCCTCTACGTCTACGACATGATCATCATGGGACGTGACAAATCGCATTCGGGAGTCAGTGCAGAGGCGACCCAGCGTGCGATTAAGAAATTCTACGCGAATGGCGCGAAGTTCGAAGACTGGAAGAACGACCCCTTCCTTGGACTCATCCTCTTCCGTCAGATACGCAATGAATTCGGCTGGGACGTGTACAAGAAACTCTTCACCCGATTCAATGAAAGCAGCCTCACGGGGAAGCCCTGCTACCTCCCCTGCGAAAGCACAGGCGATCAGCGAAAAATAGACAACTGGGTCTACCACCTCTCTGATATCACGCAGCGCGACCTTGCGCCCTTCTTTAAGGCTTGGTCTATCCCAGTCTCTGATGGTGTATCAGAAGTGACGAAGAAGTGGAAGAGCTGGATGCCCTATCACTTCAACCCCACGGTGGGAAAATAAAAAGAGCACAGCTACAAGACTCGCGCACCTAGCCACATGCAGGGAGCGCGAGTTTTTTTGCATGCAATTAGCACAACTTCCTGCGCGTGAGCGTTAGATAGACTCTTAAGGGGAAGAGAGAGGAGTGAGTTTTTATCCCTCTATGGTGAAAATCAGAAATTTACGCTTGTATCGTGATGGCGAGATATAGTATAAGTTAAACGACTTCGCCATTTGTGTAAGATATTACAGCTCAATAGTGAAGCAACTTGTTAATTATTAATAATATACCATGAAATTACATCTTAATCATAAGTTGTATAGAGCCCTGCGCAAGGCTGTATGCACATTATCGATTGCCACGAGTGTTACCATCGCCAGTAGCTCTCTCTTTACGGCTCAGGCCAGCGCGGCTGTGAGCGTATCTGACAATGCGGCATCCCTCGGCGGTGATGCCGGCGAATATACCTTCACGCAAGAAGCTGATAATAGCTACAAGATCAGCGTGAAAGACGGAGCTGAGACCACGCACGCGACCACGGATGATCTGTCTATACAGCTGACTCCGAATGTCGCTCCTACAGGCGATATGATCGTGAATCTGAATGGCGGCGACTACGGGGCTGTCCGTATCATGTCGACTAACGATGCGACAGTTATTGATATGGTAGATCCTGTCGATATCACGCTGAATGTCACAGGTGATACAAAACTCACTTTTGGTAATGCCGATGCTCAGGGCTTGATAGGCTGGAATGGTCAGAATAATATCAACCTGAAGCTCAACACGACCATCAATGTCGCAACCACGTCTATAGAGAGCCTCGGCTACATCGGTCTCTCGGGTGAGTCGAACTCAGGTACTACGCAAACCATCAGAATGGATGGCACCCAAACGCTTAACCTGAAAACGGGTAAATTTGGTGCTTATACTGATAGTTCCACTTATGGTGACGGTGATAGCTACTCCCTTTTTGCGGGTAGTAAGGCTGTCAACGTGAGCGGGGAACTTGTTTACAACTTAGGCGTCGCTTCTACAGCGGAGAATCAAGCTGCGGCAGACGCCGCTCTCGTCTTCGACGGTCATATCATTGGTGGCTTGGTAACGCAGAAAACGAACCACAAGGGCACGGTCAATGCAACAATTGACATCACGCTCATGAGTGGTACCTACCAAGGCATCTACGGCGGTGGGCAAACTGACGGTTCGACGACTCAAACGGGTGATTTCAACATGAATTACTATGGCGGCATCATCAATGGCGTCATCGCTCGCACAAAGGGCGCGACGCTCGATGGCATCGCCACGGCAAATATTTACGGCTCTCTGAGCAGCACAGCACTCGAAGAAGGCGGTTTCGAGCACATCAATGTGCTGTCCAATACCAAGGATGGTGTCGCCTACGCGGGGAATCTGACCATCGCCACAGGTGAGACCTGGACCATAGGCGGCGATGCCTACTACGACCTCACCGTCGGTGCTGGTGCTAGCCTCACGGTAGAAGGTGGACTGCTCTTTAACGAGATGCTCAGCGGCGAGGGCTCACTGATCTTTGCCGATAGCGCGACCATAGATCTGGGTAGCCTGACTGCTAGCGCTTCTGCTGGCATGCTCTCCTACACACTCACGACTAACGGTAGCGTCGACTTCGGCGATATGGACTGGGCGGATATCGCGGGTCTCGGTGGCCTGAATGAGACGACGCATAGACTGTTCTTTGACTCGAACGCTATTATTTTCATGTCTTTGGCGACGCGTCTCACCTATGAAGGCACTGGCGAGGGCATGCCTCCTTCTGATCTGGCATGGTCGAATGACGCCGCTGCCATGGACTTCTTGAACGGCGAAACGAAGTCCGCCTACCAGGCGAACTCCATTGTCGACTTCCACGGTACCACAATCGCCGTGCTCCAAGAGGACATCGTCGCCGACGCGATCGCGATCGCCAGAAATAGCTATCTGAACCTCAGCTCATCCATAGAGGCTGATTATCAGCTCCAAGTGGGCACGATCGAGCTGGGTAGTGGCGCGACACTCGACATCACGGCGAGCATCCTTGATGCCAGCGCAGGAGCGACTTACATTTCCAGCAGCGTGCATAATAGCGAGCTGAATCTGGACATGAGCGACGTCACGGACTCGGCCGCGACGCTGAATCTCTCTGGCTTCGGAGGTGAGCTGATAATCACTGCCGGCACACTCGCAGAAAGCTACGCTTCCTATGAAGCGCACAACTCGACGAGGATTAATGCAGGGGCGACCTACGAGCTCTCTGGCCTCGGTGCTGATGGCAATCTCACAGGTCTCACTAGCAAATCAGGCAGCCAGCTCGTGCTGCATCTCGCGGACAATAATGGCACCACAGTCACCATGAGTGAGAGCTTCTCTGGCGCGATCGCCATCGCATCGGGTGTCATGAGTCTTCCCAACACGGATCTGGGTGGATCTGCCGTCACCGTAATGAATGGCGCGGGTCTGATCTTCGACCACAGCACCACGACTTCCTACGCGGGAGCTATACAGATCGCCGACACGGCTTCTATCACGATACGCTCATGGGAGCAGAACTCAGCAGATGACGTCCACTCCATCACAGGTGCTATCACAGGTGCTGCTGACACGCTCATCACGAAGACTGATGCGGGTACGCTCTCGCTGAATAATCTGTCGGGCTTCGTGGGCTCGATTAGTGTGAACGACGGTAAGCTCATCGTCGATAGTGACGCGACCTTCAACACTCTCACCATCAGTAATGGAAAAACATTCAGCGTCGCTGCGGGTAAGACCGTCTCTACGGTGGGTGTGACAGGTGCGAAGTCTCTCTATGAACGAGATTATGACTATGGCTACACCATCGAGGTAGGTGTAGGCGCGACCTTCACTGACAATGCTTACATGAAGCTAGGCAATGGCACGATTTCTATCGAGGGTGGTGGTACTTATAAGGCCGTCGGCTACATGGGCACAGATGATGGTTATAATAGAACATCTAAACTGAACATCGCGGAAAATACGACCCTGGTGCTCACAGGTGAGGTCACGGACGGTGACAGCGGGGTAAACTCCTCCTTCATGCTGGGACACTGGGGAAATGGTGACTCAGATGTGAATATCTCTGGTACACTGGATATCAACTCTGGTCTGTCCAGCAAGGATGGTAGCGGTGACGTGAACGTGAAAGATGGCGGTACCTTCATCATGCGCAAGGGGCTCTATGCGGTCGATGCTAATAGCAATGCGGGCGTGCTGCGTATCAATGCCGAGAGTGGCTCTACTGTCCAGCTGGCGAACCAAGCGACGGCGACAGCCGCAGGCGTACTCGTGGCGAACTTCGCTGCGGGCTCTAGCATCGAGGCTATCTCCGAGACGACCAATGTGCTCAATGCCATGAACCTCACGACAGCAGGCGCGGTGAATCTGAAGGCCGTCGCAGGCGTGACCACGGTGAACATGAATGGTGTCATCTCCAGCACGGCCGATGTCGCCTCAGGGCTCGCCATCTCTGGCACAGCTGATCAGACATTCAATCTGAATGCCGTGAACAGCTACACCGGTGGCACGAGCATCACAGGCGCGAAGGTCGTCGTGAATAACGTCTCAGCCTTCGGCACAGGTGATATCGCCATGAGCAGCGGCACGCTTGACCTCAGCAGCCAAGCCGTCGCGAACAGCATCAGCGCCGCTAGCGGCACGCTACAGGGCTTCTCCGCCTATGCAGGTACGCTCAGCGTCACAGGCTCAGTCACAGCGACAGGTTCGATGGCAGGTACGATAGACGCGACAGCAGGTACACTGCTCATTGATAGTGCCGTGGACATCACGGGATCTATCACAGGTCATATGGACGTGTCAGCGATGGGGTCACTCACGCTGTCTGGCTCATGGGACTACAGCGACAGCATCACAAACGCAGGTAACATCACCTTCGGATCTGATCTGATGCTGAATCTTCTCGACACAGACTTCTCCCAGTCGGGGAATAGCTACACGCTGACACTCTTCAATGGTACAGCAGACCTTGGCTCATGGCTGAATGGCTCCGATGTCAATACGTCCAAGATCACGGGTCTCACCGACATGGAGAACAAGACATTCAGCTACAGCAATGGCGTACTCAGCTACACCACTTCTGCACCGACTGATGGTCACATTGGGACAGATGAGACAAAGCCATTCACAGGCTCTATGTCTGCTCCCATCACATTCGAAGACAGCACAGGTGTCGCTCAGCTGGGCAGTGGCTTCTCACAGGAGGCAGGCACAAGCTTTAGCGGCAAAGGTACGATCGAAGTCCTCGCTGGTTCTGATCTGACCTTTAACCAGGCGAGCGCAAGCTTCACTGGTGTGACTGACGTACTAGAAGGTACTGCAGGTGCAGAGACGAAGCTGACCCTCGCTCATACAGACGCACTCGGTAGCAGTGACGTCACCGTTCAAAGACACGCCACGCTCGCCGTCACGCAGGACACCGAGCTGACAAACGATGTCGAGCTCCATGCATCTAGTTCACGTGTCGAAGCTGGGAATAACATCCTCGTGACGGCTAATTTTACTGGGAGGATAATGGGTGAAAGCAAGTCTATCACGAGCACGGACAGAGGTGGTGTGATCAGGGATGCAACATTCGTGAATGCTGATATCACACTCAGAAATGCAGCAGGACTGAGCTACACGATAGACCGTGTCCACCTGGGCGTAGATTCACTCGTGAAGTCGGCTGACTCGTTAACACGCTCTGGCACAGGCTCCACACTGACGATGACGGATGTCAACAAAGACGTGAACACAGCAGACAATCACCTAACGCTCCCAACTGATAAGCAATCAATCATCACGAATCAGAACACGCAGGAAGACATCTACGTCTACGGCGTGAAGCTCACAGAAGGCTCTCTGACGACGACGATAGAAGGAACTCTGACGGTGAACCTCATGCTCACAGACGCGGAGTACGCAGAGTTCACCAGCTATATCGATGACGACCTCGTCGGCTTCGAGCTCCTCAATGGGGTGACACTCGGTGCAGGTACATGGTATAACAATGTCACCTTCAATATCAATGATGCGTCAGGAAATGCAAGTCAGAGTTGGAATGCCCTCGGTCAGATCACGCAGGCGAATGGCAACATCATGTTCTACATACCAGAGCCTAGCACAGCGACGCTGAGCCTCCTCGCCCTCGCAGGGCTACTGGCACGCCGCCGCCGCACAGCAGCGCAGGCAGCCTAAGTCGCCTAGGACTGACTCGAAGAATATAAAATAACACCCTCAAGCCTAGTTCCCCATCGACGGGAGCTAGGCTTTTTTTGCGAAGATAGATAGAGAGAACTAATCCTGTGAAGCTATTTATCAAGAAAAACTTGCGCACAGTAAGCGCAGACTATCTCATCTCTTCAATGAGCTTATCTATCAATGTATGTAATAAATAAATGTTTACAAGCCACATTGATTTTATTATGATTTACCCACGATGGGACACCCTATAATCTCAAGTATACTATGCTTAACTAGCTTGGTCAGCCTCAGCTCGCCTGGGCATGCCGATGCGAAGCCTAGCCAGACACTTCTCGCCCTAGCTGAAGAGCCCCCGCGTGAGCCCATGAGCCTCGTGGAAGCTCAGCGAGCCTTCCCCGCTCTGGCACAGCTCCCTGCCGATCTCGGCTGCGTACTCACCCTAGGCGACCCTCACGCGATCGCGGTAGACTTCTACGGCAGAATAGGCGAAGATGCGGGCTTTTCTCCTGAGAATATCTACGGCATAAATGGCCTCAGCATCGCGACGACCACACGTGGCTACGCGCAGTGGATGCGGTTAGAGAGTGAGACCATGCGCCTGCTAAGTGAATCAGTCTACACGCAGTACCTCAGCGAAGAAAATCGTCATGCGTTAGCCACAGCGGAAAAGATCGCAGCCACAGGTCAGATCTTACCAGATGAGCCCTTGTACATCAGCGCGAGCTTTGAATCTGTCGAGAGCCGCCAGCTCCATGAGCTCATGGCCTTGATTAGTGAGCAGGCCGATTCAGCAGCCAATATACTCTCCTTCCTAGGAATAGCCGCCAGCCTCACAAAAAGCGACTCTCAGATCACCCTGAGCATCGACCTGAAGAAGAGCCGCGAAGCACTCGAAAAGCATGACCCAGAAAACGCCCAGCTATCATGGCTGAAGCTCTGCCCGCAAGAGAAGATGCACCTCGTCATCGTGCAGCGCGGACCTCAGCTCCACTTCGTCATCACTCCGACACTCGACCAGATGCAGCTCGTCAGTGATGTGAACGACTCCCTCCTCGCCTCGAGCAAGCTACCCATACACCGTCGATCAGTAAGTGGCATCCCCTACGGAATGCTCTGGGTAGAAAAAGAAGCCATCAGCGAATACCCCCCTGCGCGCTTCGTGCGAGATGAAGTCCAGACAGTCAGAAACATCCTTCTCCGTCTCGCAAAGGCCACAGCTGATGAAGAGCAGTCAGGCATCTACCAGCAGGCCTCCCTCGCACTCGCCGTCGTCGAGAACAGCTTCTTCCAGCTCATCCCCGACATTGAGCACACACTCAGTGGCCTCATCTGGGCTGACGACGCGATCTACGCAGACATCAGCTCGGGCGTAGGTGTCCTACACCATGCAGGAGAGCTACGCCATCTCGAATTCGCAGATGCTCCCCAGACCGCACTCTACGTCGAGGGCACCCCCTTTGCCGAGCGATTCACACGCGTGGGACTCGTGAAGTATACGATGAACGTCTTTCATGTGCTGGAAGGTCTCGCTCTTGCCATAGATGCACAGAGATACACAGATATCATGGCGCAGTGGAACGCACTGAGAAGCGAATACTTCCCTGTCATCGTCCAGTACGTCACAGGACTGCATGATGTCGTCCGAGGCATGGGCCCTGCCGCGGGAATGAAGCTAGCAGTCTCCGCAAATGAGGAAAAAATAGCGAACTACTACGCCTTCTGCTCGGTGGATGAATTCGCCACCCTATCCTCTGGGTGGTCACAAATACTTGCTAGTCTGGAAAAGCTCAACGAACTTAAAATGGGCGGGGGAGGTCCATCGAGACTCTACATCGCCACACTGGGCTCAGAGCCGAATAAGATGAGCTTCATACGCACGACAAAAAAGTCTGGCTTCGTACTCCCCACGCGCATCGACCTGAGTGCGGATTATGCGAGTCTAGGCTCATGCCCCATCACCGATCATACATCAGATGCGCGAGGAACAGCACATGCTTTTGATGGCGCTGTCTATATGATGCGCTTCCATCCATGCGCAGAAATCCTGAGACGCAGCGGCCATCCGCTCTCTGAGAGCGCGCTCTTCCACAGACTCGCGCAGAGACAAGCCGTACTCTATGGAGTAAACGTGCAACGAGATGGAAAACTCTATACGAGATTAAAGCTCAGCACAGGTCCCCATAAAAAAGCCCAGTAAATCCTCCTAGAATCATCGAGTGATGTAAAATGTCTTGCATCGCCGTGAGGAAGCTGCTAGTATAGCGGCGCACATCTGCTCCGGTAGCTCAGCTGGATAGAGCACGAGCCTTCTAAGCTTGGGGTCCCGCGTTCGAGTCGCGGCCGGAGTGTGGCAGAAAAAGCAGCCTTGTTCAGGGAACGAGGCTGCTTTTTTGTTCAGGGAACGAAGCTGCTTTTTATGAGCTCATTAAAAAAGCACCTGAAACACGAATGTCTCAGGTGCTACCATGTGTGGAAATCTCTAGCTTTATTCTGCGGCTTCGCTCTTCTTGGCTTCGCGAGCAGCCTTTGCAGCAGCGCGTTCTGTTTCGTCGAGCTTGCCGTCCTTGTTCGCGTCGAACTTTTCGAGCAACTTGGCGCGCATTTCAGGGCTCTTCTTACCACCCTTCTTACCTTTCATCCCCTTGCGGGCTTCGCGAGCGGCCTTGCGTTCCGTTTCGTCCAGCTCGCCGTCCTTGTTTGCGTCGAACTTTTCGAGCATCTTAGCCTTCATAGCTTCGCGCTTTTCTGGATCACCACCGGGGCGACCTTCAGCTGCTGCAAAACCGACGCTTGTTAAAATCAATGATGTGATGAGAAATGTCTTCATGTTAAATCTTCTATTGTTTATGTCTTATTTATGGGGTTAGGATCTCGTCTTGATCACCTACTTTGAAGAACGCAGGAAAAGAAAAAAATCTACAGCTGAATTTCATTTTTTCATGACTTGACATTAAATCGAAGCTATCATACGATCTCGTTATCGCCCCCTCTTTTGAATAAAAAACAAAATTATTAACATAACGAATCTAATACAAAATTCATGAAACTACGAATCACGAAACAACTACGCATCGCCATCCTAGCCACCAGCATAGGTTACACCCTGAGCCTGATGCCTCAGGCCTACGCAGGAGCCCCAGTCATAGACGATAACTTAATAGCAGAAGAAGCCTTCATGGATGGTATGGACGAAGACGTCATCCTGAACTTTACTGGTAGTGTCGATGATTTTTTTACAGATAGCTTCACGACAGGCGATAACATACATGTGCAAAGCTGGTATATCAGGAATACCGAATCATCGAACACCTACACTTTCAACGGCACGATCTCAGACTACACCGTCAATGGCTCTCAGGTAGGATCGGGGAATATCGTGTTCAACAGACAGTATGACAGCGATCAGACCTATACTTTCAATGGGAGCATGGCTAACTTCTCTGGCGATATTCGTGCAGAGCAAGGAGGCTTGACGCTTCGCTTTGGCAATGAAGAGGGGCGCGATACAGCGGCACTCCAGAATATCTCAGGCACAGGTAATATAAGTATGGACAAGGGTGAAATGTCGTACAACGTCGCAGGACAGAGCTCCACGATTACAAATGAGTTCATCGAAGCAGGAAAGTTGAACTTCAACGGCGGCGCAGGCACCGAGTATACGATCAGCGGTAACATATTCGCATCCTCAGTCGGGTCGAACGGCGCGACACTAAACATGCAACTAGCCTCTAGTCTCACCATCTCAGATACGAATGCAAGTGAGCTAAATATCAATTCCTATGAAGCGATGCTTAACTTCAACAAAGGCGCAAGCATAGGCCATCTACATATCGCATCAGGTCACAGCTCGCTGCTACTCACACCCAGTACTGAGACCGCCCTTAGCACGACACTGTTCACCATGGCGACGGATGCGACACTTTATATCGAACTCACGTTCGAAGGAGTACAGCAAGCTGGTACGACATACACACTCATTTCTGGTCTTGACTCTAGTATCACGTCTACAGATCAGTTCCAGTTCAATTCGACTCTAGGGCCAAATAGCTACAGTATCAGCATCGTAGGAAACGAGCTGAAGGCCACCGTCGAGCGTGACTCACTAGAACTTCAGTGGGCTGGCGGGTCTGGTACATGGACTCAAGGTGGCGGTGGCTGGACAGATGCAGACGCAGCATTCTATAGTACTGACTCAGTAAGCTTTATTAATGATGACGTGAGCATCGCTAATACGATCACAATCGAAAATACAGTGTATCCCAGTCTCATCAAGGTATCAGGCGAAGGTGATACAGAGTTTACCGGTTCCGGTGATATCCAAGGCGCAGCCGCGCTGGTGAAATCAGGAAAAGGCACACTGACCATCTCCAACATGAACAGCTATAGTGGAGGCACCACCGTGAAAGAGGGGAAAATCGTCATCGCTAGTGACAGCGCACTCGGAACTGGCGCTATCACCGTCGAATCAGGGGCGACTCTAAGCCTCGCGCACGGCAGTGCCATGGGCACGCTAGAAGGAGCAACACTCCACTCTGGCTCCTACGTCGCAATAGACTCAGATATAGAATTCTTCAAAGGTATGGCGAGCAGCATAGGCTCAGGTGTCACGCTGCAAGTCGCCGATGGAGTCACTGCGACTCTCTATGCTAATGGCTTCTACTTCAGCCTTACCGAGGGCTACACAGTCGAGCTCGGTAAGGGGGCACACCTCACGAACAACGCCGACATGCTCTTAGTAGGCGAGACGACCACTGTCAAGGGAAGTACCGCTGACAGCATGGGCATCTACACCGTGCGAGGTCTCGAAATGGGCGCTGACGCGCATGCGGCAGGTACGACACTTGACGTACTCGCAGGAGCTACATTCAAGGTCACGGGCACCAGACTCTCGACAAAAGGCACCAGCGGCGGTGCCCTATTTATGCTCTCTGGTCATTCTGATGCGAATACGATTAATGTCTCAGGCACGCTCGATATCGCCTCTGGCATCTCAAATGGAGATGGCAGTGGTACCATCAACATTCAGGACGGTGGTGAGTTCATCCTCCGCCGAGGCCTCGCCGCGGTAACGAATAGCACCGCAGAAGACAGCATCACGATCAATGTCGAGTCAGGCGCGACGCTCACCCTCTTTAACAAGGACATCACTGGATATAAGCTCGTGGGTGAGAACGCCCGCCTTATTGCTCCCACAGTGAATGTAAAGAGCGGCGCGACGATACAAGCTGGCGCAGCAGGCACGACCACTCTTTCCGACAGCCTCCGCTACGAGACTGATGCGACCGTGAACTTCTCCGTGGCAGAGGGACGTACACTGGAGTTAGATCATTCTGTCAACCTAGGCACTCTGAATTTCCAAAATGACGGGAATATAAAGCTCCTCGGCGAAACGAATACGATCTCTAAGCTGAGCTTTGAGGATTACGGTCAACTGTTCATCAAGCAAATGACCGTAGGAGCACTGACAGTCTCTAGCACTGTAGCTGATGGCGCACTATTCACCGCAGTGGGCTCAAAAGGCGCGTCCTTTAGCTCAGACATCGCTAAGGATATCATCGTGGCAGATGCCTCCATTCAAGGTGTGCAAATGGGCCGCAGCGCGACGCGCTTGAGCTCTGATGCAAGTTCATTCTCGCGTACGACATTCACCGACCTCACCCTGCGCGCGGCGAATACAAGCTCCTCGCTGAAAGATGTCACCCTCACGCGTGTAACCATCACGAGTGAGAACGGAGGCAGCTTTAGTCTGCTAGGCTCAATGAGCCTGACTGACTCTAGCCTCGACCTCTCAGCGGTGGAGATTCACCAAGATGCGCGTATCGCCTATAATAACGTACGCATCACAGGTGGTCTGACAGTAGAGAAGACGGCTGATATCAGCTTCACCACGATCGCAGGCACAGACGCCACTGATGTCCAGACATGGACAGTGGTAGGTATAGATAAGCTTCTCTCGGCAGCATCGACGTCAGGATCACTGACGCTTGATCTGGGTGAGCTCACAGGCTTCACAGCACTCGGCACAGGAGTAGGAGAATCCCAGTTCGCTGCCTTCATCCTCGAAGGCGTCACCGAAGAAATGTTCAAGTCCTTCTACCATAACGACATCACCCTTGTCTATACGACGGGAGGTATGGCCTATAGCATCGACGCACTCGGTCAGACCCTGAGCGGTGGTAACGTGGTACTCTACATCCCAGAGCCCAGCAGCGCGACGCTGAGCCTACTCGCACTCGCAGGACTGCTCGCACGCCGCCGCCGCAAGGCAGCGTGATAGAGATCATCAAATCTAATCACACATGAAAGGTACAGCTCTCAGGAGCTGTACCTTTCATATTAGATTGTTACTGTAGAAAAAATCTTGCATCCTCAGCGGCTTATGATAACATAGAGAGTACTATGAAAACCAAGTATACCACCTTTGGAAAAATGCTCGCACTTGCGAGTATGAGCCTCTATGCGCTCACAGGCTGCACCAGCAGCGTCCCCGTGAATGATGAAATGATGAGCATCGTCGACGCGACACAAGAAAGCGCACGCCACGAACTCGATAAAAACGCCATCATCGCGCAGGCCGCACAAGAAACGGGCCTCAGCGTAGACGAAGTACGTCGCAAGATAGACATGGCAGACAAGTACAATGCCACGCAGCCCACGACAGCCGAACGCTACAAGAACGAAGACACAGGCATCTACACAGCCGAGCGCAGTGCCCTGCATGGCAAGATACTCGCTGATGTCTTCCGCGGGAAGCAGGCCCAGCTCGCAGCAGCAGGCACGCAGCCACGTGCCATCATGCTAGGCGGACGCGGAGGAGCGGGGAAATCGCAATTCGAAGGCATGGTCTACACGCAGGATAAGTACATCCTGCTAAACTCAGATGAGTTCAAGAAAGTGCTCCCAGAGTACCGTGGATTTAACGCGAATGAAGTACACGAAGAAAGCGGCGACCTGCTCGACCTAGCCATCGCCTATGCCGTGAAGCACCGCTACAACATCGTCATCGACGCCACCATGTCGGGGAAAGACTCCACGGAAGCCCTCATGAAAGAGTTCAAGAAAAACGGCTACCAGATCGACATGTACTTCATGCACCTGCCACGCGAAATCTCCACCATGCGCGGCATCAAGCGCTACGTCTCGAAGCCAAACGGACGCTACGTCCCCTACGATGTGCTCATCTCCATGACAGACTGTGAGAAGAACTTCTACGAGCTGCTCCCCTACGCGACAAACTGGGCATTCTACACGAACCTCGAAGGCTATAAATCCAAGCCCAAGTACATAGACGGAAGCCAGAAAAAGGCAGAAGCCTACCCCGCGAAGAAAGCCGCGGCACTGCCAGCCGCCGCCTAAAGCCTACCTTTTAGCCACGAGGGCGGAATAAGGACTTGCATCTGCGCAGAAGCAGCGCATAATGAATCTGCACACCACCACGTGCACCAACCTCATTAAAAATATGGACGAAAAAATCACCGTCATTGCCTACATCGAAGCGAAGCCAGAACATGTAGACGCCGTGCAAGCAGAACTCATTAAGCTCATCGACCCCACACGAAAAGAAGCAGGCTGCCTCCAGTACGATCTGCATCAAGATCAGGCGAATAAAAACCTCTTCATTTTCGTAGAAAACTGGGAGTCCCACGCGCTGCTCCAGCAGCATCTGGCATCCGAGCATATCGCCGCCTACATCACCGCGACTGAAGGTCTTGTGGATAAGTTTGTGATTAACGAAACAAAACACATCGCCTAATTAGGTCAGCGATTTGATACTGAAAAAAGCCATCTCCACACGGGATGGCTTTTTTCAGAAGCAGAAATCTATCCCTCGCTGTCGCGCAGGGCGATGGGCTAGCGACCTTTACAGGGCTCTCAGGCCATCGAGTATTCCCTTATCGAGGGCTTCGAAGCCGAAGCGTATTTCCTCTTCGCTGATGCTCAGCGGTGGCATGAAGACGACTGTGTCTTGTGTCACAGGGCGTGTCAGCATGCCATGCGCTCGCATCGCGACACAGGCCTTTTCCCCTGCGCGCTCTCCTTGCAGATAGGGTGTGCCCTCCGCGCGGGTGATGTCGATGCCGAGTACCATGCCTGCTTGGCGTGTCGCACTGACATGCGGGTTCTCTCGCTGGAGTTTCGCGGCGAGCTCTGCGATGAGTTCTATTTTCGCAGGGAGTTTTTCTAGGGTGCGTTCTTCCTCGAAGATGTCGAGGCTCGCCATGGCGAGCGCACAGCCCAGTGGGTGTGCGGTGAAGCTGTGCCCGTAGTAGAAGGTCTTGTTCTCCTCATAGGGGGCGAGGAAGCGTTCGTAGACTTCTTCTGTGGTGATGCAGGCGGCGAGCGGGCTGTAGCCTCCTGTGAGGCCCTTTGCGCAGCAGAGGAAGTCAGGGATGACGTCTTCTTGCATGCTGGCAAAGAGGGTGCCAGTGCGCCCGAAGCCTGTCATGACTTCGTCGCAGATGAGGTAGATGCCGCGCTGGGTGCAGTAGTCGCGTAGCTCGCGTAGCATGCCTTTCGGCCACGGTGTCATGCGGTTCACGCCTTGGATGATGGGTTCGATGACGATGGCGGCGATGGTGGAGCTGTCCTCTTCGCTGAGGGCGTGGAGGTCTGCCATGCCGCTCACGTGCCCGACTTCCATGCCGAAGCCCTTGAACTTTTCAAAGAATGTGTCGACGCCGCCGAGGGAGGCCGCGCCCATGGTGTCGCCGTGGTAGCAGTTGCTAAACGCGAGGAAGCGACGGCGTTTCTCCTTGTCAGAGCTCTGCACGCAGCTCTGGAAGGCCATTTTAAGGGCGGTTTCCAGCGCGGTAGAGCCGTCATCGGAGTAGAAGACGCGGCTGAGCGTGCCGTCAGGGAAGTAGGAGCAGAGGCGTGCCGAGAGGTCGCTGGCGAGGCCATGCGAGAAGCCGAGGTAACTGCTGTGGCAGATTTTCTGAGCTTGATCGTGGAGTGCCTTGAGGAGGCGCGGGTGGGCGTGGCCATGGATGTTTACCCAGATGGAGCTGTTCCCATCGAGGTAGCGGCGACCGAGTGAGTCGGTGAGCCACACGCCTTCGCCTGATTCGATGAAGAGCATTTCGCTCTCCTGCCCCCAGAGTGTGCCAGGGGTGAAGGGATGCCAGCAGTGCTGGAGGTCGCGCTCGCGCCAGAGCTGGGTCTGGGCTTCGGCTCTGCTAGGTTTGTGAGGAGGAGGGGTACTGGGGGTGGGTCTACCGACATTTCCCAAAGGACTGAGAGGATTGAGAGGGCTCATGGATGAACGTGTATGTGAGGGGATGTATATTAATCTTCTTCTTGTTCCTTCTCTGTGGGCTCGCGTGGTACGAACTTCGTGAATTCGCCGTGGAAGCTCAGGTAGATGCTGCCTATAGAGCCGTTACGGTTCTTCGCGAGCAGGAGGGTGGAGTCGTTCCCCACTTCTTTTCGCTCTTCTTCCGTGGTGGCATAGTAGCCAGGGCGGTACAGGAGTCCTATCATGTCAGCGTCCTGCTCGATAGCTCCCGATTCACGGAGGTCACTCATCTGGGGCGTGCCCTTGCTCTTACCGACGCGGTTTTCTGGTCCGCGATTCAGCTGGGCGAGTACGACGATGGGGAGTCCGAGCTCTTTTGCTAGTCCTTTCAGTCCGCCTGAAATTTCTGCGATTTCACGTTCGCGGCTGCCTTGGGCTTGCTTCGTATGCGAGCGCATGAGCTGGAGGTAGTCGATGCCGATGAGGGCGAGGTCGGGGTTTTTCTGCATGACGCGGCGTGCTTTTGCTCGCAGGGCTGAGATGGAGATACCGGGGGTGTCGTCGATGATGAGCTTGCTGCCGTGGAGCTCTTTCATCGCGCTGTTAAAAGCCTTCATTTCGTTCTTGTTCAGGTCGCGCTTCAGATTCAGCTGTGTGCGGCTGACGTGGCTGCGCGAGAAGAGCAGACGCTCCACGAGCTGGACGCTGGGCATTTCGCAGGAGAACATGAGGACGGGCTTCTTCAGGTCGAGGGCGACGTGCTCCACGATGTTGAGCAGGAAGGAGGTCTTCCCCATGGCTGGTCGGGCTGCGATGACGAAGAGTTCGCCTGATTTCAGACCGTTGATTTTCTTATCCAGTTTCGGGAAGCCGCTGCTCAGGCCAAGGAGTTCTTCTTTCTGGTTGAGCATGCGTTCGACATTTGACATGGCTTCGCGTATGTCGTTTGCCATGCTCCACTCGTCGGCTTTCGCAGCACTTTGGCGTATCTTGAGCACGTGCTGCTCGGTCTCATCGAGTAGCTGCTCTATCTCAGACTCGCTCGTGTAGGCGGCGTTCGCCGAGTTATTACTCGTATGGATGATGGCGCGGCGGATGTACTTTTCTTTCAGCGTTTCAAAGTGGCTCGTGAAGAGAGCGGTCGATGTCGCAAAGGAGAATACGTCTGTCAGCCCCGCATGCCCGCCTATGGCCTCGATGCGTTTGCTGTCCGTGAGCTCTTGGATGACCGAGGTCGGGTCGATAGGGACACCTCTGTCGTAGCGGCTGCGGAAAAGCTCCCAGAGTATGCGGTGGGCGGGGATGTAGAAGTATTCTTCATTCATCCCTTCGGAAATAGCCTGCGAGATGATGCCCATGGGGTCAATGGTCATCATGGAGAGAACACTTTTCTCTATCCCCGGTGCCTGCGGCATGAGGAGGGCTGGTGAGGTGTCTCGAGCAGGTGACTTCTGGAGGTCGACGGTGTAGTTCTCTGAGGCCATAAGGGGTGATCATTTTAGCCCTCCTATCGGTGAATGACAAGTCAAAAATGTGGATTTCCATCGCGAATGAGCATCGCACCGCAAAAACCGCCAAGCTATCCGTTAGCATCTTAATATTCAGAGCTTAAATACAGTATTCCTCTCATACTCTCGTGAGCGGACAGGGGTGAGTGAAAGCGATGTATTGATACTTGACTATTTCATAATGTTGAGTTATGATCTCGCGCGTATGAGTAATGACGCTAAGAGCTATAAGGACACAATCTTCCTTCCTGATACCACATTTCCTATGCGTGGTGATCTGACTGTAAATGAACCAAAACGCCTTGAGCAGTGGGAAAATGGCAAGCTTTATGAGCGCATTATAAGCAAGCGCAAGAGCGAAGGCGCGCCTACATTCATCCTCCATGACGGTCCTCCATTTGCGAATGGTGATGTCCACATGGGCACAGCTCTGAATAAGACTCTGAAGGATCTCATCGTGAAGAGTAAGAGCATGGCTGGCTACTACACGCCATTCATCCCTGGCTGGGACTGTCACGGTCTTCCTATCGAAGCGAAGGTGGTGAAGGAGCATCAGGGGCTGGAAGCGGCGAAGATCCGCAGCCTGTGCACCGACTTCGCTCGTGGATTCATCGACCAGCAGCGCGGGTCGTTCCGCCGCCTCGGTATATTCGCCGATTGGTATAACCCTTACATCACGATGGAGCCTGGCTATGAGTCGAACATCCTCCGCGTGTTCGCAAAGCTCGTCGAGCAGGGGGCTGTCTACCAGAGCATGAAGCCTGTGCAGTGGAGCTACGCGCATCACACGGCTCTCGCGGAGGCAGAGGTCGAGTACATGGAAGACACCAGCACGGCTATCTTCGTCGCCTTCCCCATGACAGAAGCAGTCTGCGGAATCGAGAGTGACATGGTCATCTGGACGACGACACCATGGACGCTTCCTAGCAATCTCGCCGTCGCGCTTAACCCTGAGTTCACCTACGTCATCGCTCGCTACAGCAAGGATGGTGAGGAGCGTAACTTCATCCTCGTGCGCGAACTCATCGACACCTTCTGCGAACGCGCAGGCTGGACGAAGCTCGAAGAACTCGCTAACTTCAAGGGACAAGAGCTGGAGAACAAGACCGCTCAGCACCCCTTCCTCGACCGCACGAGTCTCATCGTCATGGGCAGCTTCGTCACGACAGACACAGGTTCTGGCGCGGTACACATCGCCCCCGGTCACGGTGCCGATGACTACAACGTCGGTATGCAGTATGGCCTCGAAGTCCTATCCCCTGTGGATGACAATGGCTGCTACACAGCGGGCTGCCAGATCCCTGAGCTCGTCGGACAGCATGTGTTTAAGAGTAATGACTTCATCATCGACATGCTCAGCGAGCGTGGTCGCGTCCTCGGTCGCGAAGAGTTCAGCCACCAGTACCCACACTGCTGGCGCTCGAAGACACCTATCATTTTCCGCGCGGTGAAGCAGTTCTTCATCAGCATGGAGAAGCTGCGTCCTCTCGCGCTCAGCGAGATCGAAAAGACACAGTGGCTTCCAGCATGGGGTGAAAACCGCATCTCCAGCACCGTAGAAGCACGCCCTGACTGGTGCATCAGCCGCCAGCGCACATGGGGTGTCCCGCTTCCTATCCTCTTCGATGAAGACGGAGCACCTGTCCTCGATGCGAGCATCGTGGAGAAGATCGCCGACCTCGTCGAAAAGGAAGGCACAAACATCTGGTTCGAACTCAGCGATGAAGAACTCTGCACACGCCTCGGCCTCAGCCAGAAGCTGAAGAAGGGTCGCGACACACTCGACGTGTGGATCGACTCGGGCTGCTCCCATGTCGCCGTACTAGAGACACATCCTGAGCTCCATGCCCCTGCGGATCTCTACCTCGAAGCGACTGACCAGCACCGCGGCTGGTTCCAGAGCTCGCTCATGCTCTCCTGCGCCTACCGGCAGACAGCTCCTTATAAGGCAGTCATGACGCATGGTTTCGTCGTGAATCAGGATAAGACAAAGCTCTCTAAGAGTGCCGCTGGCTCGGGCAAGCCCACCGCTGCAAAGTACTTCTATGACAAGTACGGTGCCGACATCGTCCGCCTGTGGGTGAGCAGCGTCGACTGGCAGCATGAAGTCCCCTTCGGTGAGAACCTCTTCAAGCAGATCACTGACCCCTACCGCCGACTGCGCAACACCCTACGCATCCTCCTCGCGAACCTGAAAGGCTACGAAGGTCAGCAGCCTAGCCAGCTAGAGCCGCTCGACCTCTGGATTCTCGAGCGACTCAATGCCCTCATCACCGAGGTGCGCGCTGCGTACACCGCCTACGACTTCCGTAAGGTCTTCACAGGTATTAACCAGTTCTGCACGAACGAGCTCTCCGCGCTCTACATCGACATCACAAAGGACAGTCTCTACTGTGATGGTGCGAGCTCTGCACGCCGTATCAGCAAGCAATTCGCGCTGAGCCGCGTCTTCGACGGACTCGTGAAACTCCTCGCCCCCATCCTCGCCTACACCGCAGATGAGGCATGGCAGCACGCTGGAAACAGCGATTCTGTACACGAGCAGGACTTCCCATCGGCAGATCCCGCCTACGACAAGGGCTACACCGCTATCTTCAACCGCTTGCAGCAGCTCAAGAGCTGCATTCAGATCTCCATCGAGGCACAGGTGAAGGCAAAGGCGTTCAACAAGAACAACGAAGCCGCCGTCACCCTCATCCTCCCCGAGGGTGAAGACCAGACCGTCATGGAGCTTCTGAATGATGCCGACTTCGCGAAGGAGTTCTTCATCGTCTCCGAACTCCGTGTGGAGAGTGGAGCAGAGCTCGCCGCCATCGCGACGAAGAGCCCGCTCAGCATGTGCCCACGCTGCCGCCGCTATGAGCCCGCAGTCGACGCTGACTGCCTCTGCGCACGCTGCGCTGAGGTCATGCAAGCTCAAGCCTAAGCTATCACTCACACCTTCATGAACGCGAAGAAAATCAGTCTCCTCATGATCATCAGTCTAGTCGTGCTCTATGTGCTCGACCAGCTGAGTAAGTGGTACATCGTGCTGAATTATAAAGCACCGTTCAAGAACTTTGTCATGGAGCGCACCCCTATCATCGAGGGGAGCGACTTCATGAACTTTAACATCCTACGCTTGCATAATACAGGCGTCGCCTTCGGCTTCGGGAATGGCACGACATGGGCACCCATCCTCTTCCTGCTCGTGCAGGTCGTCGCCCTCGTCGCCCTCGTCATCATGCTGCGCCGTGGCTTCTTTAAGACAGGCATGCTGCGCACAGGCTGGGTACTGCTCATGGCGGGCGTGCTCGGGAACATGACTGACCGCCTCGTGCAGGGATTCTTCCTCCCCGGTGCGGAAAAGCTCAGCTTCCTGACGAATCTGGCGAATGGCTACGTCGTGGACTTCCTCGACTTCTCCTTCCCTTGGATACCGACAGAGAACTTCCCAACTGGCTACCACTGGCCCTCCTTTAACGTCGCTGACAGCTGCGTGTGCATCGCGGCGACGCTCTTCTTCATCTCCAGCTTCTACGCAGATAAGAAGGAAGAAGCGAAAGCGGAGAAAGCATGAAACGCCTCCTCCTAAGTCTAGCCAGCCTTCCGCTCCTCGGATCGGTCATACTCGCGGCTGAGCCCGCGCATGAGGTGAAGCTAGACTGGGCGCGCAGCCCCCTCATCCTCGTGAGAAAGCTCGATGCGCCCATCAAGAGCGCGAAGTCGAACTGCGACTGCATGGATGCCGACATAGGCGGTGAGAATAAGAACGAACTCCGCATCCACGTGGAGAGTAGCGTCTTCATAGAAGACAGCGTGCGCGCCCTGCATGTGGAAATGGAAGATGGCAGCAAGAGAGAACTCGCCTACGAATTCATCGTCCCCATCGCGCTCAAGCTCAGCAGCCCGTCGCTCCTATGGGAACGTGGGCAAGCAGCGACAGCGAAAACACTCCGCATCAGCATCCCGCAAGGCTCACCCATCACGCGATTGGAAGACGCAGCGATGGACAAGGAAAACTTCCATCTGAGCACAAAAACGCTCAAAGCTGGCAGCGAGTATGAAATCACACTCACGCCGAAGCAGACAGACAAGGCACAGCTCGTGCGACTCATCATCAGCACGGACAGCCCCTATGCTCATTATAAGAAATACCTCGTCTACCTGCGGGTGAAATAGAAACAACACGAGAGCTGCGAGTCCATAGAACGCCGAACCTCCAATAGCCCAACACCTAGAGCGGGAGTCCAGAGGGGCTCAGCTCCTCTGGTAGGATACAACCTAAGTTCCCGAAACTATAACGATGGAGGTTCAACCCCTAGTGCTTCAAATGAGTCTTTAACATCATTGCTTAATAGCGCAAAATAGCCAAAATGCTTGCGCGCTTCAACCATTGCCTCCTGATTTGCTGTTATTTTGCGCCCTCGTTTGGGCGTTTCTGTCACAGTAAAATATTTTTCGTAATCGCGACTCCTGTAGTCTCGTAGTTCTCCCTTTTCTAGATCTGCATAGAGCCGATTCAAATATTCATTGTGCTCTATCTCTTCTTTAGCTGCGCGTTCTGGGTCAAAATAGAGGTGTAGATAGGCTCGACGTTTTGCTCTAAGCGTATCTTTCTTGTATCTTCTATCTTGACTATAACCCCATTGTATCGATTTTCTTATGCCATAGATTTTATATTGATCACTGTGATTTGC